>NZ_CP058278.1:1505133-1806160 GCF_013389455.1 Flavobacterium inviolabile
ATGGTATGAAGATATGCAGCTTTGGAGAAAGTTCGAAGACAGACTTGCTGCATTATATATCCAACAAAAAGTTAGAGGTTTTTTACATTTGTATAATGGGCAAGAAGCCGTTTTAGCAGGTGCACTTCACGCAATGGATCTTACAAAAGACAAAATGATTACTGCTTATCGTAACCACGTTCAGCCAATTGGTATGGGTGTCGATCCGAGAAGAGTAATGGCAGAACTTTTGGGAAAAGCAACCGGAACGTCTAAAGGATTAGGCGGATCGATGCACATTTTCTCTAAAGAGCACGGTTTTTATGGAGGTCACGGAATTGTTGGAGCGCAGATTCCTGTTGGAGCGGGTATCGCATTTGCGGATAAATATTTCGAAACAGGCGGAGTAACCTTAACCTATTTTGGTGATGGAGCAGCCCGTCAGGGATCACTTCACGAAGCCTTCAATATGGCGATGTTGTGGAAACTTCCGGTTGTGTTTATCGTTGAAAACAACGGTTATGCAATGGGAACGTCTGTAGAAAGAACAGCAAACCATACCGATATCTGGAAATTAGGATTAGGATATGAAATGCCTTGCGGACCTGTAGACGGAATGAACCCGGTGAAAGTTGCCGAAGCAATGGCGGAAGCTATTGACAGAGCCAGAAGAGGGGACGGACCTACATTTATCGAAATGAAAACATACCGTTACAGAGGTCACTCTATGTCGGATGCCCAACATTACAGAACAAAAGAAGAAGTAGAAGAATACAAAAAAATAGATCCGATTACTCAGGTATTGGATGTGATTAAAGAAAATAACTATGCTACCGAAGCAGAAATCGAAGCGATTGATCAGCGCGTAAAAGACCTGGTTGATGAGTGTGAGAAATTTGCAGAAGAATCGCCATACCCGGACTTAAACGTAATGTATGACGTAGTATATGATCAGGAGAATTACCCATTTTTACCACATAAATTATAATCGATTATGGCAGTAGTTATTACCATGCCACGTTTAAGCGACACCATGACAGAAGGTGTTGTAGCGACCTGGTTAAAGAAAGTAGGAGATGTTGTTAAAGAAGGCGATATTCTTGCTGAGATAGAAACAGACAAAGCGACCATGGAATTTGAATCATTCAATTCCGGTACCTTGTTACATATAGGAATTCATGAAGGAGAATCGGCGCCGGTAGATGCATTGCTTGCAATCATCGGAACACCGGGAGAAGACATTTCGGCACTATTGAATGGTGGCGGAAAAGAAGCCACAGCGCCTAAAGAAGAAGCTCCGGCAAAAGCGGAAGAAACCAAAACTTCCGATACACCACAGGCAGCTGCAGCTATTCCTGCAGGAGTAAAAGTGGTAACCATGCCGCGTTTAAGTGATACCATGACAGACGGAACAGTGGCAACCTGGTTGAAGAAAATCGGGGATACTGTTGCGGAAGGTGATATCCTTGCTGAAATTGAAACGGATAAAGCGACTATGGAGTTTGAATCGTTCAATTCCGGAACACTATTATATATTGGTGTTGCAGAAGGACAAACAGCTCCGGTAGACAGTATACTGGCAATCATCGGACCTGCGGGAACAGATGTTGCCGGAATTGCAGCCAATTATACTTCTGGAGGAAATGTTGAAGCTCCGGCTGAAGAAAAAGCAGCTGAGGTAAAAACAGAAACAACAGCAGTAGCAGCGGAATCACAGGCAGCGGATAACAGCAGAATCTTTGCTTCTCCGTTAGCGAAAAAAGTAGCTCAGGAAAAAGGCGTTAATCTTTCTCAGGTAAAAGGTTCCGGTGAAAACGGACGTATCGTTAAGAAAGACGTTGAAAATTATACACCGCAGCAAACCGCAGCGGCAGCACAGCCACAAAAAGCAGCAGAACAAACAACTGCAGCGGCTGCACCACAGGTGAAACCATTTGTTCCGGCAGGAGAAGTTTATGCAGAAGAAGTGAAAAACTCACAAATGCGTAAAACAATTGCCCGCAGACTGGCCGAATCGAAGTTTACTGCACCGCACTATTATTTGACCATTGAAGTGGCTATGGATAATGCCATCGCTTCCCGTGAAATGATCAACGGATTGCCGGAAACGAAAGTTTCGTTCAACGATATGGTTATCAAAGCCTGTGCCATGGCATTGAAAAAACATCCGCAGGTAAATTCACAATGGAAAGATGATGTAACCGTTATCAACCACCATGTGAACATCGGAGTAGCAGTTGCTGTTGAAGACGGATTGGTAGTACCGGTATTGCGTTTTGCAGACCAGCTGACGTTGTCTCAAATCGGGGCTAATGTAAAAGATGTTGCCGGAAGAGCAAGAAACAAAAAATTACAGCCTGCAGAAATGGAAGGAAGTACGTTTACTGTTTCTAACCTGGGAATGTTCGGTATTACTGAATTTACATCAATCATCAACCAGCCGAACTCCGCTATTCTTTCGGTAGGAGCTATTGTTGAAAAACCAGTAGTTCGTAACGGACAGATCGTTGTCGGGAATACAATGAAAGTAACGTTAGCCTGCGATCACAGAACTGTTGACGGAGCTACCGGAGCACAGTTTTTACAAACACTAAGACAATATTTGGAAAATCCGGTGACAATGCTTGCCTAATTCCGGAAATTATCACAATAAATAAAATCCCGTCCTGAATTTCAAGACGGGATTTTTCTTATTTTAGCAAAAGTGTAAAAAATATTTTCAATGAGAAAAATACTCTACTTTTTGCCCTTTTTGTTTTTAGGATGTTCAACATCCAATACTAAAAAAGCGGATGATAAATCGGTTACGGCTGTTAAAACGGCTTATCAGGTACAACAGAAATCGGTTTCCGGTACTTTGGAATACCTGGCTTCAGATGAACTACAGGGACGTGATAGCGGAAGTGAAGGAATCGAAAAAGCGGCGCAGTTTTTAGAAAAGATGCTTAAGGATAACAATATTAAGCCCTATTTTAAAACCTATAGAGATACTCTTGGAAACTTCGACAAACCGGCTTATAACATTGTAGGGGTGATTGAAGGGAATGATCCGAAACTAAAAAAGGAATATGTGATTATCGGGGCGCATTACGATCATATCGGATTGGCACAAAAAGCAATCAATGGCGATAATATTGCAAACGGGGCAAATGATAATGCCTCCGGAACAACGGTAGCTTCCGAAGTCGCTAAATACTTTGCCAAAAATAAAACCAACAAAAGAAGCCTGCTGATTGTTTTTTTCTCGGCAGAAGAGAAAGGATTGCTGGGATCGTATCATTTAGCGAAGAAACTGAAAGCACAAAACTTTAACCTGTATTCCATGCTGAATTTTGAAATGCTTGGCGTACCGATGAAAAGAGATTTTGCTTCGTATATAACCGGATTCGGAAAATCGAATATGGCTAAAAAAATAAATGAATATACCGGAAAGAATACAGTAGGTTTTTTACCGGTTGAATTGCAGTACCGCCTGTTTATGGCATCGGATAATTACCCGTTCTTTGTGGAATTCCATGTGCCGGCACAAACAGTATCGACATTCGATTTTGAAAATTTTGAATATTACCACCATGTTTTTGATGAGTTCAAGCTGATGGATACGGCACACATGGCTGCCTATGCACAGGAAATTATTCCGGCTGTAGAAGGTATGACCAACTCTAAAGAAAAAGAAATCAAATTAAATTAATGCAAAAAAGGAGGTGTTGCAGCATCCTTTTGATTACCATAAAAAATGAAAAATATTATAATAACAGGAACCAGCAGAGGGATAGGATATGAATTAGCCTTGCAGTTTGCCAAAGCCGGACACAATGTTTTAGCTATTTCAAGAAAACAACCGCAGGTGCTATTGGAAAATGAAAAGATTACGTGTTTAAGCGTTGATTTATCAGTAGAGGCAGAACTGGAAAAGGTGAAACAATTTATCGTGACCTCCTGGAAAACAGTAGACATCATCATTCATAATGCCGGTTCTTTATTATTAAAACCGTTTGCTGAAATTGAAGCTCAGGAATTTGAAAATATCTATAAAGTAAATGTTTTTGGTGTTGCTAACCTGACCAGAATTTGTTTGCCCTATTTGCAAAAAGGAAGCCATGTGGTCACCATAAGCAGCATGGGAGGAATTCAGGGAAGTATGAAATTTGCCGGATTGGCGGCTTACAGTTCCAGTAAAGGAGCGGTGATTACGTTATCGGAATTACTGGCAGAAGAATATAAGGAAAACGGTATTTCGTTTAATGTTCTGGCATTGGGTGCGGTACAAACCGAAATGCTGCAGGAAGCATTCCCGGGTTATGAAGCCCCGGTTTCGGCAACGGAAATGGCGGATTATATCTATAATTTTGCCCTTACCGGGAATAAATATTACAACGGAAAAGTGTTGCAGGTTTCTTCTACAACACCATAATACAACGAGAAGAAAGGTAAAAGCCAGGAAAGAAGATGAAAGAGAAATTAGCTCCCTACATACCGGAACATGCTTTGGACAATATCTTTGAGCTTATTAAGGCAAATCGTGTCCATCTGAAAATTGTGAATGAAAGGGTAACCCGTCATGGCGATTACCGAAAACATCCCGACGGTTACCATCAGATTACCGTAAATGCCAGTTTGAATAAATACCGGTTTTTGATGACATTGATTCATGAGATTGCCCATTTGGTTGCTTTTGAAAAATTTGGCAGAAATATAAAACCGCATGGCGATGAATGGAAGCTTACTTTTCAGCGTTTAATGGTTCCCTATTTGCGTCCGGAGATTTTTCCGGGACAATTGCTGCCGTTACTGGCAAGACATTTCCGGAATCCGAAAGCGAGCAGCGATACCGATGCAACTTTAGCATTAGCCTTAAAACAATTTGACCCCGCAAACGATAAAAATTATATCTTTGAGATTCCGTATGGAAGTGTTTTTCGTATTCATAATGGCAGAATCTTTAAAAAAGGAGCACAGCGAATCAAACGTTTTGAATGTATGGAAGTGAGTTCGGGAAGAGTATATCTTTTTAACCCCAATGCTGAAGTAGAATTATTGCCGAACTAAACGAACAGAAAATAAATAAAAGCCACGTGCAAAGTGGTACTTTACAATGAATAAAAATTATTATGCAATATTAATGGCCGGTGGAGTCGGATCCCGATTCTGGCCAGTCAGTACTGTCGATTTCCCAAAGCAGTTTCACGATATGTTAGGAACCGGGGAAACATTAATTCAAAAGACCTTTAGCAGACTTTCCAAGATAATTCCCGCAGAAAATATTCTGATTTTAACCAATGAGCGTTACAATCAGCTGGTGCTGGAACAATTGCCTCAGGTAAAGCAGGATCAGGTGATTTTAGAGCCTGTAATGCGAAATACAGCACCTTGTATATTGTTTGCTTCTTTAAAAATTCAAAAGCAAAATCCGGACGCCTTAATGGTAGTTGCGCCAAGCGATCACTGGATAGAGGATGAAGAACAATTTATAGCAAACCTGGAGCGGTCGTTTGAATGTTGTAAAAAAGACAATGTGTTGATGACTTTGGGGATTTTACCGACTTTCCCGAATACCGGTTACGGTTATATCGAGTTTAATAAACTGGATAATAATCCGATAAAAAAAGTCGTTCAGTTTAGAGAAAAACCAAACTATACCACTGCAAAAAGCTTTATTCAAAGCCGAAACTTTTTATGGAATGCCGGAATCTTTATCTGGAGCGTACAGTCCATTATAGAAGCTTTTGATACCTTTTTACCGGAAATGGTAAGTTTGTTTGAAAAAGGAAAAGCCTATTATAATACTTCCCGTGAACAGGAGTTTATCAATGAGCATTATGCTGATGCCGAAAATATCTCGATCGATTATGCGGTATTGGAAAAAGCAAAAAATGTATATGTATTGCCGGCAACGTTCGATTGGAACGATTTGGGTACCTGGGGTTCATTACATGAAAAACTACCGAAAGACGAGCAGTTTAATGCGGTTGTAAATGCGACCATGATCTTGGAGAATGCATCCAATAATATTATTCGTACCGAAGGAAAGAAACTGGTGGTAATTAACGGGCTGAGTGACTTTATTATTGTGGATAAAGACGATACGCTGTTGATCTTCCCTAAAGAGAAAGAGCAGGAGATCAAGAAAATCAGTACCTTATTGGATAAAAAATAAAAAGAGCCGTATGGCTCTTTTTTTATGATTCTCTGTTTTGTGCTTTTCGTACCTTTTTAAACAGGTTCGAAGAGTATACGAAATCAACAATGGCTTCATTGTCGGTTTTAAAAATTTCTTTTTTGGTTCCTTCCCAGGCTAAGACACCTTCTTTCAGGAAAATGATCTTTTCGCCAATTTCCATAACGGAGTTCATATCGTGGGTGTTGATCACCGTTGTAATATTGTATTCTTCCGTAATTTCCTTAATTAGGTTGTCAATTACAATAGAGGTTTTAGGATCCAATCCGGAGTTGGGCTCATCGCAAAACAGGTATTTCGGATTGTTTACTATTGCACGGGCAATAGCCACACGTTTCTGCATACCTCCGGAAATTTCGGATGGTTTTTTCTTATGTGCATCAATCAGTTTGACACGCTCAATAACAAAATCAACGCGTTCCTGGATTTCTCTCGGACTTTTGTTGGTAAACATTTTTAAAGGGAAACCAACATTCTCTTCTACCGTCATCGAATCAAAAAGCGCACTACCCTGGAATACCATTCCGATTTCGGTACGCAAATCACGCTTTTCATCATTGGTAAGATCGGAATAAATTCTGCCGTCAAAGGAAATGGTTCCTTTGTCGGGCGTGTGAATTCCCAGTAAACTTTTTAAAAGTACCGTTTTTCCGGAACCACTCTGTCCAATGATAAGATTGGTTTTTCCGGTTTCAAAAATGGCAGAAATGCCTTTTAGTACTTTGGATTCACCAAATGATTTTTCTATATCTTTTACTTCTATCATTTCTAATTGGTTAAAAGTAATTGTGTTAAAATATAATTGGCCAGAATAATTGCCACACTCGTCCAGACGAATGAAGTTGTACTGGCTTTACCTACTTCAAGAGCACCGCCTTTCATGTAATAGCCATGGAAGGAAGGGATTGTTGCCAGTAAAAGAGCGAAAACAACCGTCTTGATAAAGGCGTAGGTAACGTGAAACGGGTTAAATTCTACCTGTAACCCGGTCATAAACTCGTCACTGGAAGCAAAACCACCGTAAACACCGGCAATCCAGCCGCCTAATATTCCTAAAAACATACTCAGTCCGATAACGAACGGATACAAGAGTAAAGCAATTACTTTTGGAAAAACAAGGTAGTTCAGGGAGTTTACACCCATTACTTCCAACGCATCAATCTGTTCGGTAACCCGCATTGTTCCAATGCTGGAAGTGATAAAAGAACCCATTTTACCGGCCATAATGATGGAGATAAAAGTAGGGGCAAATTCAAGAATCACCGATTGTCTTGTAGCAAAACCAATAAGGTATTTCGGGATTAGCGGATTGGTTAAATTTAAAGCCGTTTGTATGGCGACAACACCTCCAACAAAGAATGAGATAAAAGCAACAATTCCAAGAGAACCGATAATCAAATCATCTATTTCTTTAAAAATCAGCTGCTTCATCGCCGACCATTTTGTCGGTTTGTTGAAGACTTCCTTCAACATCAGAAAGTATTTTCCTATTTGAGATAGATATCGAATCATAATGTTTAATAAATCTTGGCTAAAATACCAATAAGTTACGAGTTATGGGGTATGAATAGGGAGTTTTTTGGCTTACAGCAACTTCGATTTCATTTTCTGCAAGCGGTATTTCCGGATAAAACGGCCTTGTTCCGGAGTAACCAGATAAGCCTTTTTATGACGCCATGCCTTGAAAAAACCAACGATATAATCCACAAATAAAAGCGGCTTCTTTTTTAATAAAGCCAGCTTTAAGGAAGCAATGGCAGTAATGAAAAAACCATAACGAAGACTGTAAAAAGCTTCTCCCTGTTTGTAGCGGGCTGTTTTGTTATAGTTGGCTCCTGTAGGTTTTAAATGCTTAACCTTTAAAGTGCTGTTAGTAACAACTTTCCAGTTGTAGAATTTGCACAGCAATTCGTCAACGGTGTCCCATCCCATAGCAGGTTTTAAACCGCCTATTTGATTGAAACACGCTTTTCGGTAGGCTTTAAAAGCCCCGCGGATGTGGTCTTTATCGGTCAGGTTTTCCAATATCCAGTCGCCGTTTTTTTCAATATAGGCAAATCCGCCGGCCATGCCAACGCGTTCGTCTTTTTGGAAAGCAGCGATTATGGTTTCAAAATAATTATCGGGCAAAATTAAATCGGCGTCCAGTTTTACAAGAATGTCATAATTGTCGTCAATAACTTCCAGTCCTTTTTGAAATGCCTGGATGACTTTGCTTCCGGGTAAATGAATCGCATCCGATTTTTTTTCAATCACAGAAATCCAGGGATATTTCCGGGAAAAATCGTTTACAATTGCTTCGGTATCATCGGTTGAATTGTCATTCACCACCACCACTTTTTCGGGTAGTACTGTCTGCCCGGCTAACGATTGTAAGGTTAAAGCGATATAGGCTGCTTCATTATGTGCCGGTATAATGATATAATACCTCATTATTTTACTTTTTCAGCGTAAACAATGTAATATCTCGGCGTGAAACGGCGTAGTATAGGGCGGATTCCGATTTGTTTTACCGGATTGGTGAATTTTTGACGGTCCAGTACTTTCCAGCCTGTTTTTTCTAAAAGCCAGTCCAGCTGCCAGTCTTCAAATTCATGGTAATGTCTGTCCCACATATCTGTTTTGCTGCGATAAGCAGGTGAAAACCAAAGGCGTAACGGAATGGAAAGTACCAGTTTATCGGATTGGATGTTTTCCAGTATTGTATACGGATTCAGTAAGTGCTCGAAAATTTCAAAAGCCGTGGTAACGGTGTATTCATTTTGATGTAAAGAAGACTGATCGATGTCCAGGTCTTCCCCTGTGGTATTGGATACGCTATAACCATTTTCTTTCATGATCTTTGAAAACGGATTTTCTACTCCCAGGTCTAATATCGACTCGGAAGTAGAAATATGTTTTTGAAGGAATTCTAAAGTGTGTTTAAATCTTTTGTTCGGAAATGTTTTTTCGTACATAGTTATAATCGAT
The DNA here is from genome assembly GCF_013389455.1 of Flavobacterium inviolabile. Lineage (NCBI taxonomy): Bacteria > Pseudomonadati > Bacteroidota > Flavobacteriia > Flavobacteriales > Flavobacteriaceae > Flavobacterium > Flavobacterium inviolabile. The sequence continues at coordinate 1,514,261 of NZ_CP058278.1, forward strand.
AAACGAAGGCGTTTATGTTCATTCCTGCGCCTACGGATGCAAAGATAATAACATCTCCTTTATGAAGTTCCTGATTTTCAATTTTTCCTTTTACGAGTAAGTCGTACAGGGTTGGAACCGTCGCAACGCTGGAGTTTCCTAATTTGTGGATGCTCATCGGCATAATGTCTTTGGGTGTCGGTTCCTTGTACAGGCGGAAAAACCGCTGTATGATCGCCTCATCCATTTTTTCGTTTGCCTGGTGAATCAGTACTTTTTTGACCTCCGATATCGGAATGCCACTTTTGTCCAGACATTCTTTCATTGCTTTCGGTACCTGGCTTAAGGCAAACTCATATATTTTACGGCCGTACATTTTAATATAGCGTACATCCGGATCGTGTGTTTTGTTAAAAGAATTTCCGAAATACAGGAAATAAGCTTCATCATAGGTAAAGGAAGCGGTTTCGTGTCCTAAAACACCAACTTCTTCTTCTGTAGCCTCGATAACAGTAGCACCGGCGCCATCGGAATAAATCATACTGTCCCTGTCGTGTATGTCCACCACACGGGATAATGTTTCGGCTCCGATAACCAGGCATCTTTTTGCCATACCGGCTTTTATATAGGCATTTGCCTGAATAACTCCCTCAATCCAGCCCGGACATCCGAAAAGGATATCATAGGCAACACATTTGGGATTTTTAATCTTTAAGCTGTGCTTTACTCTGGAGGATAAGCTGGGTAGTATATCCGTTTGAATAGCGCCTTGTTTTACATTTCCAAAATTGTGGGCAAAGATGATGTAGTCTAAGGTTTCGGGATCGATACCGGCATCTTCAATTGCTTTTTGTGCAGCAAAATAGGCAATGTCCGAAGTTAAGAGATTGCTTTCAACATACCGGCGTTCTTCTATACCGGTTATTTCCAGGAATTTTTGAGCAACTACGTCATTTGGATATGGAAAAGGGGAGCCGTCATCGTTTAGAAACTGATGCTTTGCGAAATCCAGATTGGTTACCGTGATATCTGGGATATAACTTCCGGAACCTATTATTTTACTATTCATATGAGGAAACTTTATACTAAGTTATTGATTTTAAATACTCCCTGATAATTAAAAATTTTGTTTAAAATAATTATTACGGAATAACGGTAGAAAAGAGTGTAAAATTATCGAAAGTGAAATTAATTGTTATTTTTTTGAGAAATCTTTATCTGCATTATCGTGGCAATGGAAAGGGCGCGGGTTTTTATAAGTTCTGCGTTTTCTCCTGTAAAGTTTTCGGTGACGGTTTGATCGAAATACTGCAGCCAGGTGTTAAAATGTTCAGTGGTGAGCGATTCTTTCGCATCGAGATCCAGATGGAGCTGTAATACATTTTTTTTATAGCTTCCGGTATGTAAAAGGGTTTGTTCCCAAAAATCGGCCAAATGAGGCAGGTGTGCTTCCAGGTCTATTTTGGCAACTTCCGTGAATATATAGCTGATGCTGTCGTCTGTTAAGAGTTTGTTGTAAAACTTCCGCATTAACAGCAGTAGATCTTCTCTGTTATTAATATCATTCATCTTGTAAAGTTATTGAATCGCCACAGGAATTAAAATTAATTGACGGTCTTTTTGCGCTATAATGAGTATAGCTTACGGTTTCTGAAAATGATTTGGCAGTATAAAAAAAGCCGCTTTATCAGCGGCTCTTTTCATTTGTATTTATTCTTAGTGTTCCATGTAAGCCTCAATTGGCGCGCAGGAACAAACTAGATTTCTGTCTCCGTAAGCATCGTCTACACGACGAACAGATGGCCAGAATTTATTTTCAGCAATATATTCTAACGGATAAGCTGCTTTCTCTCTTGAATATGGGAATTCCCAACGATCAGTTGTTAGCATTGCCAGCGTGTGCGGTGCATTTTTCAATACATTGTTTGCATCGTCTGCAGTGGCTGCTTCGATTTCTTTTCTGATGGAAATCATCGCTTCACAGAAACGATCCAATTCTCCTAAATCTTCACTTTCTGTCGGTTCGATCATCAAAGTACCGGCTACCGGGAAAGAAACCGTTGGCGCATGGAAACCATAATCCATTAAACGTTTTGCAATATCGGTAACTTCAATTCCGTTTTGTTTGAAAGAACGGCAGTCCACGATCATTTCGTGAGCGGCACGACCACATTCTCCGGTGTATAAAATAGGGTAATGCTCTTCCAGACGTGCTTTCATATAGTTAGCGTTCAGGATAGCAAACTGAGTAGCCTGTTTCAGCCCTTCTGCACCTAACATCGTGATATAACCGTAAGAGATCAGACAAACCAAAGCAGAACCGAAAGGAGCTGCTGAAATAGCAGTGATAGCCTGGTTGCCGCCTGTAGCAACTACTGGGTTTGTAGGTAAGAACGGAACTAAATGTTCGGCAACACAAATTGGGCCAACACCTGGTCCACCGCCTCCGTGAGGAATCGCGAATGTTTTGTGTAAGTTAAGGTGGCAAACGTCTGCACCAATAGTAGCCGGATTGGTTAATCCAACCTGTGCATTCATATTTGCACCATCCATATATACCTGACCTCCGTTTTCGTGGATCAGTTTTGTAATTTCAATGATAGAACTTTCGTAAACACCGTGTGTAGATGGATACGTTACCATTAAACAGGATAAATTGTCTTTATGCTGAATGGCTTTTGCTCTTAAATCTTCTACATCGATATTTCCTTCCGGAGTGGTTTTGGTTACAATAATGTCCATTCCTGCCATAGCAGCAGAAGCCGGATTGGTACCGTGTGCAGAAGCCGGGATTAAACAAACATTACGGTGTCCTTCACCTCTTGAAATATGGTAAGCACGGATTGCCATTAAACCGGCATATTCTCCCTGCGCACCAGAGTTAGGTTGTAATGATGTTCCGGCAAAACCGGTTACCACGTTTAATTGTTGTTCCAGTTTTTTAAGCATGGTTAAATAGCCTTCCGCCTGATATGCCGGAGCAAAAGGGTGGATGCTGTTCCAGTTAGCCATACTTAAGGGTAACATTTCTGCAGCAGCATTTAATTTCATCGTACAGGAACCTAAAGAAATCATGGAATGATTTAACGCTAAGTCTTTACGCTCTAATTTTTTGATATAACGCATTAAAGCCGTTTCAGAATGATGGCTGTTAAATACGTCATGTTGTAAGAAAGAAGACGTTCTGATTAATTTCTCAGGGAAATGCACAGCGTTGTCTAATGTTGTTACCGTGATGGTTTCTTTTCCGGCTGCTTCAGCAAAAATAGCGATTACCAGATTGATGTCGTTTAAAGAAGTGGTTTCGTTAAAAGAGATCGAAATAGTATCAGCATCGGCATAGAAGAAGTTAACATCGTTTTTCTCAGCGATTGCTTTCACTTTGGCAGCATCGGCTTTAACAGCGATAGTGTCAAAGAAAGCAGAGTTTACCTGGCTGATGCCTAATTTTGTTAATGCATTGGCAGTTGTAGCTGCTGCTGCATGAACTTTTTCGGCAATATATTGTAATCCTTTTGGTCCGTGATATACGGCGTACATTCCGGCCATTACAGCTAATAATACCTGAGCGGTACAAATATTTGAAGTCGCTTTTTCACGTTTAATGTGTTGCTCACGTGTCTGTAAAGCCATACGAAGCGCACGGTTTCCGTTAACGTCCTGCGAAACACCGATAATACGTCCCGGCATACTACGCTTGTATTCTTCTTTAGTTGCGAAGAAAGCTGCGTGAGGTCCTCCGTAACCCATCGGGATACCAAAACGTTGTGAAGTACCCACTACCACATCAGCACCTAATTCTCCCGGAGAAGTCAGTTTTACCAAACTTAAAATATCAGCAGCAACCGCTACTTTAATTTCTTTGGATTTAGCCGTGTTAATAAAACCGGCATAATCATAAACCTGTCCGTATTTACCCGGATATTGTAATATCGCTCCGAAGAAATCTTCAGCGAAATCAAATGTTTCGTGATTACCAACAACTAATTCAATACCGATTGGCGTTGAACGTGTTTCTAAAACCGATAAGGTTTGCGGTAAAATTTCTTCTGAAACGAAGAATTTGTTGGCATTATTTTTCTTTTGATCTCTTGTTCTTACATCAAACAACAAAGCCATTGCTTCTGCTGCCGCTGTTCCTTCATCAAGAAGAGAGGCATTTGCAATTTCCATTCCTGTCAATTCAATTACAGTAGTCTGGAAATTCAATAAAGCTTCTAAACGACCCTGGGCAATTTCTGCCTGATACGGCGTATAAGCAGTGTACCATCCCGGGTTTTCGAAAATGTTTCTCTGGATAACCGGAGGAACGATAGCCGGATGATAGCCTAAACCGATATACGATTTGAATACTTTGTTTTTAGCACCCAATTGCTGGATGTGTGTCAGGTATTCGTATTCGGTTAATGCCGGGTCTAATTGTAAATCATTTTTTAAACGGATTCCGTCGGGGAAAGTTTCATAAAGTAGTTGGTCCATGTCCTTAACACCAATGGTCTTGAACATGTGTTGAAGGTCGCTCTCTCTTGGACCTAAATGTCTTAAAGCAAATGCATCTGTTCTCATCAGTTCTTATGTACTGTTTATAGGCGTTTGAAGTATCTGAAATACAAATATGTCAAACGGTAATTAAGTTGTGTATTTAAGCGAACAAAAATAGCTATTAATCTCTTAATAAAGTTCTTTTTTAACGCCATTTTTTACCGAATTTTCAACCAAATACAATAGTTGTTAACATATTGATTATTTTTGTAAGTATGCAACTACTCAAGAAATTACTTGATTTTTATATAAACGGAAGTATTCATGTTGCCTTTGCTGTTTTTGCACTGGTACAAATGACCTTTCATTTTTTTCATATTCCGTATGATAATCCAATGGCAATGTTCGCTTTTCTGGGAACCATTGTGGGCTATAATTTTGTGAAATACGATGCGTTGGCGCGTTCTAAAAAGCTGACAATGAGCAGGCAGCTCAAGGCAATAGTACTGCTTAGCGTTCTGGCTTTTGCCGGCACAATTTATTATTTCTTTTTGCTGAAAAGGCAAACGCAGCTACTGGCTTTCGGGTTCCTGCTGCTAACATTGCTGTACACACTGCCTTTCTTTCCGAAACTCGGAAATGCAAGAAACTGGGCCGGGGTTAAGATCTATATTGTTGCCTTTTGCTGGGCCGGAATTACACTGTTTCTGCCCATTTTTAATGCCGATCTGCCGCTTTCCCAAGATGTGTTTCTAAAATTCTTCCAGCGGTTTTTACTGGTCATTATCCTGATTATGATTTTTGAGATAATCGACTTAAAAAATGACGACCTTTCTTTAAAAACGGTTCCGCAGCGCCTGGGTGTTTATAAAACAAAAATGCTGAATCTGTTTTTACTCATTCCGTTTTACTGTCTCGAGTTTTTTAAAAGCGATTTTCAGATTATCCAGCTTTGGATTAACCTGATACTGATAGCGGTAATTGCCCTTTTTACCGTTTTTTCAAGTCCGAAGCGCTCGGACTATTATACTTCTTTTTGGGTAGAGAGCATCCCTGTTTTCTGGTGGATTCTCGTTTTGGCTTTTGCTTAATTAGGGAATATTCTTACTTTTTGTAGGTTTTACTTGTTTTGTTTTTAGCGTATTAATGCGCTGTTGCAGCCATTTTTATCTTGATAAGTTTGGAAGACAATAAAAACGAATAAAGTGAGCCGGTATGCACTTCAACAAAACGGGGCGGAAACTGAAAAGCCTATGAGTAAGTAAAAAAACCAAATCGAAACATTATGGAAGTAGAATTAGTATCAGTATCGGAAGGAATGGTTATCAAAGCCTTTGGCGGCGATGGCGGTTCGGAATTTGCGGCAGATTATATTCAGTCAATTGGAATATATGCCGGGAAAGAGGTAGATTCAATTACAATAAACGGAAAAAAACACGGCGGTGGCGGTGGCGGAGATGCCGGAACATTAATTTTAAGTTCTGATGAATATATCTCAGAAATAACCATCCGTTCCGGAGCGCGTATCGATAAATTAATGCTGACAACAAACAAAGGAAGAACCATCGGCGGCGGCGGCGGCGGAGGCGGAGAAACCGTTCTTAAAGGAATACGTGTAGTCGCCATTGGCGGTAAATCCGGTTCCAGAGTTGATAAATTGAGAATAACGTATGTTGAAGATTATAAGCCTTCAACACTGATTGAAAAGAGAGGCCGTTTTATTATCGGTTTTACACCACAGGGAACCGTTCTTAAAGAATATACGGAATCGACATCAAATACTTCCGACAGTTATGAGAACATTACCAGTACCATGCTTAGCCAGCAGTATAATGCCAGTGTTGAAGCCGAGTACTACGCTAAAGTGTCCTTTGCTACCGAAATCAAGTATGAAACAACGCAGTTAACCACTGTTAAAAGAGAACTTTCCACACAGCTTGTTAACCAGCAGTCGAAAGAAATTACAATTGCTCAGGGAATGGTAGGCGTTCTTTTACTGAACGGAAGCGTTATGCAGGGTTCAGACGGCGTGTACTGGATGTTTCCAAACAGCGTGCTGAGTTATGCCGTTATCGCTGTTACAGATTATCAGAATGTATTGGATCATTATGATTTAACAGGAGAGCTGTCTACGCAGATGCCGGAACTGTTGAAATATAAGACCGAAAAGAATGATTACGTTTTTTACCAAAAAGCACCCTTGCGTTAATTGATTTCCAGTTAACAACAGCTGTCATACAGCTACATATCTTAAAACCACGATGTTTATTCGTGGTTTTTGTTTTTAATTAAGGATAAGGATTTGATTCCCGGATGGTTTCTTTCCGGCATCCGTTTGTTGCTGTGAAACACCGCAACAAACGGTTATGATAATAAGGTGTTTAATTTTAAAACAAGTAAACCGGTAAATACGGAAGCGAACAGTAGAAAAAGGGCGTTCATAAAATAACTTCCGATTTTAAAATGGATTTTCTGAGGGATTTCATACATAGGATAATAGGCAATTTGTGTCGCTACTTTACCCACCCAGTAAGCCGCTATTAAGGCTGTAACAGCAAAAGCCAACCGGGTGTTTTGCTGCAGGTCTTCCCGGAGAAAGATGGTAATGATGCCAAAGGAAAAATTCAGTCCCTGTATATACCTGCCGTATGTTTTGGCAATTTCCTGGTTGAGCGGTTTGAGTTGCTTAACATCGTTGTACCAGTCAAAAACCTGATGACGGATATACGGATATATCATAGCGGTAAAAATCTGGCCTGTTCCGGCAGCTATCCATAAGCCGTCTGGTATCTGAAAGTTCATGATTTATGCTTTAAAGATTATTTTTTCCTGCTGTTGTGCCTCTCTTGCTTTTCTTTTACCTCTGAAAAAGAAATATAAATTGATGAATAACATGATGCCGAGATAAATGGCAAAACCACCTATTTTATAGCTCAACAACTCGATCAGGGTTTGATAGGTATTGTCATAAACATCCATTTCCAGGATCATAAGGGCAAAGCCAATGTTTAAAAGATAGAATCCGGTTTCGAATAATTTGTTTGTGGCTTCGGCAATTTCTTCCCGTCCTTTAAAAATGTCCAGCATGTAAATCTTTCCGTTTTTAAATAATGTTTTAGAAACATAATAGGTCAGAAATAGTGCTATGGGTAAATAAATGGCATAACCGATAATTGTTTTGGTAGTTTCCATAATTGTAAATGTTTGATGTTATTGAATTATTGCTTGAACGTAATTTTTGATTGCAAAAATGTTGATATAGTGTAAAGCCGCTAAGGTGAAAATGATAGCGGATGTTTTCAGGGCAACACTTTCAAAGAGCATTTCCAGAGAGGTTATTTTCTCCCAGTTGAGCAGTGTCATCGCGCAGTAACCAATGTTGATGAGGTAATAACCGGTTAACAGTACTTTATTGATCTGCTGGCATAATTCCTTGTGGTTGGGTAAAAGGGTTGCCACAAAAATGTTTCCGTTCTGATAGCAGATTTTACCAATCCTGACGATGATGAAGATCATGATCGCCAGAAAGAACAGGTAGGCGGGAATGTTGTAGTTCATGGTTCAGCTTTTTTTTGTTTTTTACAGTTATATCAGAACCTTCAACAAAGAATACGGATTCCGGTTGCTGGTTTGTTAGTGCTTTGAAAGCAGTACCGTAATTGCTCTCGAAATCAACATTAATGCGGTAGTTTTTTACCGGATAATAATGCCATCTGGGATGCGTCACCTCATATTCGAATGTTACTTCTTCGGTGTATCGGGTATAGCCAAAATAATGTTCGGTAATAAAATCGATTTCAGTATCCGGATCAATTTCACTGCGAAAATCATAAGCGTTTACCGCTATAGTATTCCATTTGGATTTGTTTTGCCATTCGTAGGAAACCGTGCGGATTTCGGCGTCAAGTTTGTTGGTGTGTTTAATCGGAGCAGTACTGTAATGTTCTTTATAAAGCGAATTGGCGATTAGTGTTATGGCTTTTTTAGGAACAATTTCCTTGATAAAAACCACACCCCGTTTCCATTGCCCGTTTTCAAAACGCTTTACATAGAAACGCAGGTTGATCTCGTCAAAATGGACATGATACGGAACCCGGATCCCTAAAACCCTGGTATTTCTGAACTGAAAGCCGATTAGGCTGATATAGTGTTTGTTGTTCCAGGAATCCAGTTCGGTTCCGGCGGGCAGATACTGTTGTAATACATCCGGATTGATGGTGTAATTAGCCATAATCAGGTTTTTCCATTGTGCAGTTAAGAAGTTCATAATTTATTGTATTTATTAAACTTTCAGAAAAAAATGAAACTTTTGTTTAAATTTTTTTACTTCATGATTTTGAGAACCAGTTTGGTTAACCAGTTGTCTTTGTATTCGGTGATTTTGTCCAGTACATTATCGGCTTTTAAAACAAAGTCATGCAGCTTGGTTGTCTGTTCTACAAAGTGTCTGGCTTCGGAAGATTGGATATCTTCTATAGAGGAAACCTCTTTTAAAATTTTTAAAGCAGGCTTCAGTTCCCTTTTGCTTCTTTCCTGGGAAATTTTTACCGCCAGTTCGTCCAGATCTTTTTCGGCAGTGAAAAACTCTTTACGCTCGCCGGCTTTGTATTCTTTGTATACAATTCCCCAATCAATCAGTCCTCTGAGGTTCATACTGGCATTACCTCTGGAAATCATTAATTCTTCCATAATGTCTTCCATAGAAAGCGGTTCGGAAGCAACCATCAGCAAAGCATGAATCTGGGCCATTGTTTTGTTAATGCCCCACTGAGAGCCTAAGGCGCCCCATGTTTGTACAAATTTATTTTTTGCTTCGTTGAATTCCATGAGACAAATGTATAACTAAATTTCTAAACTTTCAAAAATAATTGAAAGTTTGTTTAAAAAAATAACCCGAAATCATATCGGGTTATTGTAAATTATAGTAATCCGGCTCTTTTTAACAGGGCTTCCGGTTTTGGTTCCTGTCCTCTGAAATTTTTATACAATGTCATCGGATGGTCCGTTCCGCCTTGCGACAGGATATTGTCTTTGAATTTTTGGGCAACTTCACGGTTGAAAATTCCCTGTTCCTGGAAATAAGCAAATGCATCGGCATCCAGTACTTCAGCCCATTTGTAGCTGTAATACCCGGAAGAATATCCGCCCTGGAAGATGTGCGAAAAGGCAGTACTCATGACATTTTCGGCTACGTCCGGATATAATTTTGTGGAAGCAAACTGTTCGTTTTCAAAAGCTTTGATGTTCGTAACAGCCGATGGGTCCTGACCGTGCCATCCCATGTCTAATAAACCGAAGCTTAGCTGACGCAGGGTTGCCATTCCTTCCAGAAAGCTGGCGCTTTCCTTTATTTTTTCAACATATTCCATCGGGATAATAGCGCCGGTCTGGTAATGTCTGGCAAATAAAGCCAAAGCTTCCGGTTCGTAGCACCAGTTTTCCATTACCTGACTTGGTAATTCCACGAAATCCCAGAAAACACTGGTTCCGGAAAGACTCGGGTAGGTAGTGTTGGCTAACATTCCGTGTAGGGCATGCCCGAATTCATGGAATAAAGTTGTCACTTCGTTAAACGTCAGCAATGATGGCTTGGTTCCGGTTGGTTTTGTAAAATTACAAACGATGGACACATGCGGCCGTTCATTTTTTCCGTTTTGTATGTATTGCGGTTTAAAGGAAGTCATCCATGCTCCGTTGCGTTTTCCTTTTCTCGGGAAGAAATCGGCATAAAATACCGCTACTAAATTTCCTTCAAAATCGGTTACCTCGAATGTCTGTACTTCTTCATGGTATTTGTCAATATCGGATACTTCTTTAAAAGTGATGCCAAATAATTTTCCGGCCACTTCAAAAGCACCGTTCAGGACGTTTTCCAATTGGAAATACGGTTTTAATTTTTCGTCATCCAGATTGAAAAGCTCCTGTTTTAATTTTTCAGCATAATAAGCGCCGTCCCATTTTTCCAGGTGGTCAATGGCATCCAGTTGTTTGGCAAAATTGGTTAACTGCGCAAATTCTTTTTCGGCAGCCGGTTTTGCTTTTGTCAGTAAGTCGGTCAGGAACGTTTTTACTTTTGCCGGATTTTGAGCCATTCTTTCTTCCAGAACAAAATGGGCATGTGTTTCATAACCCAGTAAATTGGCTCTTTCGTGTCTTAGATTGGCAATACGGATCACGATTTCCTGATTGTCATACGGATTGTTCTGGAAACCTTTGCTTCCAAAAGCGATTGCAATTTGTCTGCGCAGTTCCCGGTTGTCTGCATAGGTTACAAACGGCAGGTAACTCGGATGGTCTAATGTAAAGATCCAGCCTTCTTTGTCGTGACTTTTTGCAAGGGCATGTGCCGCTTCTATCGTTCCTTCCGGTAAACCTTTTAAATCACTTTCGCTGGTAATGTGCAGTTCGTAGTTGTTGGTTTCTGCCAGTACGTTTTCACCGAATGTAAGCGATAGTTTGGCTAATTCGGCATCGATTTCCCGTAAACGTGTTTTTTTGTCTTCTGCCAATAAAGCACCGTTTCTGGAAAATCCTTTATATTTTTTAGTTAAAAGCGTATGTTGTTCTGTGGTAAGATTCAGGCTGTCAATTTGTGCATAAACGGCTTTTACTCTATCGAATAAAGCGACATTTAACGTAATGTCATTGCTGAAAGCTGTTAAAAGCGGCGATACTTCCTGTGCAATTTTCTGCATTTCGTCACTTGTTTCTGCCGAGTTCAGGTTAAAGAAAACAGATGATAAGCGGTCCAGTGTTTCACCGGCATAATCCAGAGCTGCAATAGTATTTTCAAACGTTTCCGGTTCCGGGTTATTGGTAATGCTGTTTATCTCTTCACGGGCAAGTGCAATACTTTCGGTAAAAGCAGCGGCATAATCGGCTGTTTTTATTTTTGAGAAAGGCGCAGTATTGTGTTTTGTATTGAATTTTTCTGTTAAAATGCTCATATATAGTTTGTTGTTGTTTTTAAACGTGTTATTTTTGTAAAACATATTCCAATTGCAAATAACCCTTTTTTAATCCAAATCAAAACTGAACAAAAAAATTGACTGGTACTTTTGTATCGGTTTTGCCCCAAAGAAGCTCTGACCACAAGAGCTTTTTTTTATTTGTTTAGATTCTCAGATGCCTTTAAAACGGCTTGTTTTAAACCTTCTTTATAACCGGAAATTTTGTCCTGTATGTTTTTATCATGACTGCCGATAATTTGCGCGGCTAAAATCCCGGCATTTTTGGCACCGTTTAAAGCTACGGTTGCCACCGGAACACCGCCCGGCATTTGCAGAATGGATAAAACGCTGTCCCAGCCATCAATAGAATTGCTGGATTTAACCGGTACGCCAATTACGGGTAGCGGCGACATGGAAGCAACCATTCCCGGTAAGTGTGCAGCACCTCCGGCACCGGCTATAATTACGGCGATACCTCTTTTATGGGCATGGGTACTGAAATCAAAAAGTTTTTCCGGTGTGCGGTGTGCCGACACGATATCGACTTCCGTTTCAATTCCGAATTCTTTTAAAATATCGATGGCATCCTGCATTACCGGCATATCCGAAATGCTTCCCATTATAATGGCTACTTTACTCATTGGTGTGTGTTGTTTTTTTGTCTATTGCTGACTAATTACTTTTATGGTGTTTTTTACTTCCTCGGCAATTTTCCGGGCTTTGGCAATGTCTTCATTAACGATCGTTACGTGGCCCATTTTCCGGAACGGACGGGTTTCTCGTTTTCCGTAAATATGCGGAGTTACACCGTCAATGGCTAATATTTTGTCAATATTCTGGTAAACTACCGGGCCGGAAAAACCTTCTTCGCCTACTAAATTAACCATAATTCCGGCTGCTTTGCTGTTGGTATTGCCTAATGGCAGGTCCAAAATAGCGCGGATGTGCTGTTCAAATTGGGAAGTATAGCTGGCTTCAATGGAGTAGTGACCGGAATTGTGCGGTCTTGGTGCTACTTCATTGACCAATATGTCGTCGTTTTTGGTCTGGAACATTTCTACGGCAAGTAAGCCTACATGGTTGAATTTTTCCGAAACCTGTAAAGCGATTTCCCGGGCTTTACGGGCAACTTCTTCGTCAATGCGCGCCGGGCAGATCACATATTCCACCTGGTTGGCTTCCGGGTGAAATTCCATTTCCACAACAGGATAGGTTTTAATTGCTCCCGAAGGATTGCGGGTGACAATCACTGCCAGTTCATTTTTAAAAGGGACCATTTGTTCGGCAATACATTCCGTATCGGGTAAATCGAGAACATCCATAGTAGAACGGATGATCTTTACTCCGTTGCCATCATAGCCAAATTGGGCACTTTTCCATACGAAAGGCAATTCCAGTTCGTCGTTTTCCAATGCCTTTGCCAGTGCATTCTTGTCTACAAAACGCTGGTGTGGTGAGGTCGGAATACCATTGGCGAAGTAAAAATCTTTCTGTCTTCCTTTATTTTGGATCAGGCGCAGTGTTTTTGGAGAAGGATAAACTTTTAGTCCCTCTGTTTCCAATTGATCTAAAGCGTCCAGATTGACATTCTCAATTTCGATGGTGAGCAGGTCAACCAACTGGCCAAATTTGTAAACCGTATCGAAGTCCATCAGGTCACCCTGGAAAAACCGGGTAGCTCCAAATTGGCATGGTGCTTCCGGACTCGGGTCCAATACATAGGTTTGAATATCGAATTTCCGGGTTTCAGACAAAAGCATTTTGCCTAATTGTCCGCCGCCTAAAATTCCTAATTTAAAATCGGAAGAAAAATAATTCATTGTGTTGTTGTTTGTTGTGCAAAGATACTTATCAAAAGATAAAACACAATTGATAATTTTTGTTTTTGATCCGGATACTATTTTTTGAAAGAAATGTTTTAAAAACATGTATAATGTTTGATTTGTGACAAAATCCAATTAATGGGTTGTTTTTTAACAATTTAATTGTAGGGTAATTATAAATATTGTAAATTGTGCTAACGTTTAATCAAAAAAGCACATATTATGATTAAAAAACTACTTTATGGACTAGTACTTGCTCCATTGTTTAGCTATGGGCAGTTCTTACAAAATTTTGACGCAGGAACAACGATTCCTGCCGGTTGGACAGTTGCTAACGGTGGTGATACCGGAACCTGGCAAATTATCGATTTCGCTTCTTCAACAACGCTTACAGCACACAGCGGCACGAATGCGGCCGGAATCAGATACGGATCCACAGCCCACGATGATTATTTGATTACACCGGCTATTACGGTTACAGCAGGTGTATCGGACTTCCTGACTTTTTGGGGAAGAAGCAGAGATCCGCTTTTTCCGGAGGTAATTAGTGTGAAAATATCTACAACAGGAACAGCTCCGGCTAATTTTACAATAGTATTGGATCCTAACGTAGCACCATCCAGCGGCGCTTCTTTCTATAAATACCAATATGACTTAACACCTTATATAGGACAAACCATTTATGTTGGTTTCTATTCTTCAACAACAGACATGTTCTATTTTGATATTGATGATGTTGAGGTAACGGCTTTACCGGCTTGTTTGGCGCCAACCAATCCTTTGGTTGCAGGAGTTACTTCTCAAACAGCTGATTTGTCGTGGACAGCCGCTACTGGAAATTTCCAGGTACAATACGGTGCACCGGGATTTACGGCAGGATCAGGAACGGCAGCTCCTCCTGTGGTTGGGGCAACTACTACTACTTTAAGCGGCTTAACAGCTAATACTGCCTATGAGTATTATGTGAGAAGAGATTGCGGAAGTGGAACATACAGTGCCTGGGTTGGTCCTAAAGCATTTACAACAAGTTGTGCTTCGGTAACGGCATTTCCATTTACGGAAGGTTTTGATAACGCAACGATTCCTTCCTGCTGGAGTAATGAAACGATTTCGGGTACTGCAAACTGGACCTATGTTACTGCAAACGGAAATAGTTCTATTACACCAAGAACCGGAGCGCGAATGGCTGAATTCAGAACAGCGACTACCGGTAATAAAACAAAACTGGTTTCGCCTCCATTGGATTTAACAGGAGTGGCGAGCCCTCAGTTGGATTTCTATTATGCAAATGTTAACTGGTTTGGTGATATCGACGAATTAAGAGTGTATTACAAAACAAGTGCAGGCGGATCATGGGTACAGTTAGGGACTGATTATATTACTGAACATACAGCCTGGACTCAGGTAACATTACCATTACCAAATCCATCGGCAACATATTTCATTGCTTTTGAAGGAACTTCAAATTGGGCAAGAGGTCTGAACCTTGATGATGTAACGGTTAGCAGTTCTTTAGCGAATGCCAGCTTTACAGAAGCAGCTTTCAGAGCTTATCCGAACCCGGTTAAAAATGCGTTGAATTTAGCGTATAATGAGACGATTTCTTCCGTTGAGATTTATAACCTTTTAGGGCAAAAAGTTTTGGCTCAAAAAGTAAATCTTTCTGAAACACAAATCGATATGAGCAATCTTTCAGCAGGTAATTATTTGGTGAAAGTTTATGCCGGTGATTTAGTGAAAACAATTAAGATCATTAAAGAATAATCCGGACAATTGATCGGGAATATAAAGGCAGCTCTTAGAGCTGCCTTTGTTTTTTTAGATTTTCTTTAAAATCCTTTTGGCTACACTTTTATAGGCAGGTGTGTGGTTCGGGAAATCCTGGGATAAGATCTGTTTTAATTCCGGATAGACCCATGCCTCCGTTTTGCCAATGAGGTATAAGGTTTGGATGGCATAGGCTTTTGAGGCTACTTTCATATCGTTGATCAGCCAGTCAAAGCAGGTTTCGGTGATTTTCTGAAGATTGTCCTGTGATAAAACAGGCTGCTTTTTATGGTTGTAGGTAACTAAAAACAGTACAATTTTGGATACCGGGCGAATGGCGCTGTCGTTCGTGAACTTATTGATGGTTTCGCAGAAAATGTTGGTGTACGGAAAGATAAAATCCAGTTTTTGTTCTAAAACCAGTTCCATGACCCAGCAGGCTCTGTGGTGGTTTTTGTCTTTCAGATTGATGGCTAACGAAAATAAATCGCTGAATAAACCGGGATTTTCAAACAGGTAAGCGGTGTTTTGTTCCCTGCTGGCACGATGTGCGGTGCTGTTCGCAATTTTAGTATAGAAAATTTCGTTCATTTTTTTCTAAGAATCTTCATCGAAAATACAAATTAATTTAAAATTTTATAATTCTTAATTGTTAATTATCAATAGTCCATCTGCAATTATTATCTTTGCCAATTATTCTAAAGGTTACAATGGAAATACAACTTCATGACAAACAGTTTGTGCCATTTCTTTCTGCAAAGGAAATTGATGATGCAATTGCAAAAATGGCAAATAAAGTTGCTGCGGATATGGGTGAGGAGACTCCTGTTTTTGTAGGAGTGCTTAATGGTGCGTTTATGGTTGTTTCAGATTTTATGAAACATTATCCTAAACCGTGTGAAGTGAGTTTTGTGAAAATGGCTTCTTATGAAGGTATGGAAACAACACACGAAGTAAAGCAGCTAATCGGATTAAATCAGGATATAACCGGAAGAACGGTGGTGATTATTGAAGACATCGTGGATACGGGCAATACGGTTGTGGAATTGCAAAAAATGTTTCAGGACAGAAATGTGAAACAGCTCAAATTTGCAACCTTATTCTTAAAGCCGGAGGCTTATGATAAGGATATCACGATTGATTATATAGGTCTGGAAATTCCAAACAAGTTTATTGTTGGTTTCGGACTGGATTATGACGGATTGGGCAGAAACATTCCGGAAGTTTATCAGTTAAAATAAAAAGAAGTTAACCATAACTATATACCATTAAACAACAATTTAAAAAACAACAATGATTAATATCGTATTATTTGGAAAGCCAGGTGCCGGAAAAGGAACGCAAGCTGAATTTTTAAAAGATAAATACAACTTAAAACACATTTCTACAGGTGATGTATTTCGTTACAACATTAAAAACGAAACACTATTAGGAAAAGAAGCACAGACTTATATTGATAAAGGAGATTTGGTTCCGGACAGTCTGACCATAAAAATGCTACAGGATGAAGTTGAAAAAAACATGGAATCCCGTGGATTTTTATTTGACGGTTTTCCAAGGACTTTAGCGCAGGCAGAAGCACTGGATGCTTTTTTGAAAACAAAAAACTGGGAAATCACCGGAACGATAGCATTAGAGGCCGACGATGAAATTCTGGTACAACGACTGCTGGAAAGAGGAAAAACTTCCGGAAGACCAGACGATCAGGATGAAGAAAAAATCAGAAACCGTTACCAGGAATACAACGAAAAAACAGCGCCGCTGATTGCGTATTACCAGGGACAAAATAAATTTCATGCGGTTAACGGAATCGGGAGTATCGCGGAAATTACCGAAAGATTAAGCAGTGTAATCGAGCAATTATAAGCATTGCCCTTTACGATATTCATACAATAATTTATATTAAAATTTAAAAGTAAGTCAGGAAAACTGATACGATAACTAACTAGTAATCACACATTGGAAATAATAATAATTTTCTTTTTAATCCTTTTGAATGGTGTCTTTTCCATGTCGGAAATTGCATTAATATCCGCTCGGAAAAATCGCCTTGAAACTGCAGCTAAAAAAGGAAATACAAGCGCGAAAACAGCTTTGGATTTAGCTAATTCGCCAAATAAATTTTTGTCAACAGTTCAGATAGGGATTACCCTGATCGGAATTCTTACCGGTATTTACAGCGGTGACAAAGTAACCGGAGATGTTAAACTCTTTTTAGACGGGTTTGAAACATTAAGACCATATTCGCCAACATTATCCGTTGGTATTGTGGTTGTTATTTTAACCTTTTTCTCATTGGTTTTAGGGGAATTACTGCCCAAACGAATCGGACTGAATTACCCGGAAGCCATTGCTAAAACGGTAGCCGTTCCGATGAAAGTGATCTCTATTGTAACAGCTCCGTTTATATGGTTGTTAACAACTTCTACCGATTTTATACTGGATGTTTTAAAGATCAAACCTACCGCCGACGGAAAAGTTACGGAAGAGGAGATCAAAGCCATTATTAAAGAAGGTACAGAAGGCGGCGAGGTTCAGGAAATTGAACAGGACATCGTGGAACGTGTTTTCCATATCGGTGACCGAAAAGTAAACTCGCTGATGACGCACCGTAAATCGGTCGTGTATCTTTCCGTTGAAGACGATGTTAACGAACAAAAGGAAAAAGTACTGGAAGAAATACATTCCGTTTATCCGGTTTGTGATGATAATTTAGATGAGGTAATTGGTATTGTATTGTTGAAAGACCTGTTTCTGAGCTTTGAAACCGGAAATTTTGACTTAAAGGCAATCATCAAGGAGCCGGTTTACCTTATTGAACATACTTCTGCGTATAAAGCGCTGGAGATTTTCAAAAAAACAAAAGTGCATTATGCTTTAATCACGGATGAATACGGCGTGGTTCAGGGGATTATAACACTTAACGATATTCTGGAAGCTCTGGTAGGGGATGCCTCCGAGTTTTATGAAGAAGAATTCCAGTTAATTGCAAGAGAAGACGGAACATGGCTGGTTGACGGCCACTATTCACTGCATGACTTTTTAACATATTTTGATATGGATGACCTGATTAATGACTATGACGTTACTACAGTAAGCGGATTGATCATGACGGAGTTGTCCTATATTCCGAAAGTAGGTGAAAAGCTGATCTGGAATAAAATGGAATTGGAAGTGATTGATATGGACGGTGTTAAAATCGATAAGGTTTTAGTACGTTCGTTAAAAGAATAAAAATAGTTTTTAGTGCCGCCTGCCGGTAACTGAAAACCAAATGGATATTAAATGACAGAAGGGAATTTTGTAGACTACGTAAAAATATATGTTTCTTCCGGTAAAGGAGGTAAAGGTTCTACGCATTTACACAGAGAAAAATTTATTGAAAAAGGTGGTCCTGACGGAGGTGACGGAGGTCGCGGCGGACACGTGTATCTGGTGGGGAATAAAGGACTATGGACTTTGTTTCACCTGAAATTTGCACGTCACATCAAAGCCGGACACGGCGGCGATGGAGGAAGTGCCAGAAGTACCGGTGCAGATGGAGAAGATAAATTTATCGAAGTACCGTTAGGAACAGTGGTAAGGGATAAAGAAACCAATGAGATTCTTTTTGAAGTTACCGAACACGGAGAGAAAAAGATCCTGGTTAAAGGAGGAAAAGGTGGTTTAGGAAACTGGCATTTCAGAAGTTCGACAAATCAGACACCACGTTATTCCCAACCGGGAATGCCGCCGGAAGAACTGGATGTTATCCTGGAATTAAAAGTATTGGCCGATGTTGGTTTGGTAGGCTTTCCGAATGCCGGAAAATCGACGTTACTATCGGTGCTGACTTCTGCTAAGCCAAAAATTGCCGATTACCCGTTTACAACCCTGAAACCGAATCTGGGCATTGTGGCCTACAGGGATTTTCAATCGTTTGTAATTGCCGATATTCCGGGAATTATTGAAGGTGCTGCCGAAGGTAAAGGTCTTGGGCATTATTTCCTGCGTCATATTGAACGTAACTCCACGTTATTGTTTCTGGTTCCGGCAGATGCTCCGGATATCAAAAAAGAATACGAAATCCTTTTGGATGAGCTGAGACGATACAATCCGGAAATGCTGGATAAAGACCGTCTGGTAGTGATCTCAAAATCGGATATGCTTGATGACGAATTGAAGGCAGAAATGAAAGCACAACTGGATAAGGAATTTAACGGCATGCCATATTTGTTTATTTCTTCGGTTGCCCAGCAGGGTCTGGTAGAACTGAAAGATAAATTATGGCAAATGCTTAATCAAGAATAAGATAGCTTGCATATTTGTAAAAAGGCGTTCCGTGGAACGCCTTTTTTTATTTTTTGTCACACAATGTTGGAATAATAATAAAATAAAAAGTTAAAGTTGTTTTGTTAGGGATTTTTTGTAATCCATATATTTTATAAAATTCTTAAAAAAAGGTATATTCGCACCACTAAAAATAACAAATTAATTATGAAAAAAATTATTTTATCCTTAATCGCTACGATACTACTTGTTCCTGCAAGTGTTAGAGCAGACGAAGGGATGTGGTTTTTAATGTTCATCGAGCGTTTGAATCACAGGGATATGCAAAAAATGGGATTGCAGTTAACTGCTGAGGAGATTTACAGTATTAATCACCACAGTTTAAAAGATGCAATCGTTCAGTTCAACGGAGGTTGTACAGCAGAAATGATTTCTAAAGATGGTTTGGTATTAACAAATCACCACTGTGGTTATGATGCTATTGCAGAATTATCGACTCCGGAAGCAAACTATTTAAAAAATGGTTTCTGGGCAGCGAACAGAAAAGCGGAATTAAAACCAAAAAGTTTATTCGTTCGTTTCTTCGTTCGTATGGATGATGTTTCTAAAAGAATTTTATCAAAAGTAAATGATAAAATGACAGAAGCAGAGCGTGAAGCGGCAATCAACAAAGAGATCGCTGTAATTGAAAAAGAAAACAACGAAGGTGGAAAATATACGGTTTCCGTTCGTCCTTTCTTCCAGGGTAATGAATACTACTATTTCGTTTACCAGGATTATAAAGACGTACGTTTAGTAGGAACACCTCCTGAAAATATCGGGAAATTCGGTGGGGATACGGACAACTGGGAGTGGCCTCGTCACACAGGAGATTTCTCTATGTTCAGAATTTATGCTGATGCAAACGGAAACCCTGCTGACTTTTCACCAAACAACGTTCCTTTACAGCCAAAACACCATTTACCGGTTAATTTAGGCGGTGTAAAAGAGAATGATTTCGCTATGATTTTAGGATATCCTGGTAGAACAAACCGTTGGATGCCGGCAGGTGGAATTGAGCAAAATGTGAAATTTGCTTATCCTGCATGGGTTGAAGGTTCTAAAATGGGTATGGACAAAATGAAAGCTCATATGGACGAAAGCGATGGAGTACGTTTAATGTATGCTTCAAAATATGCGTCATTGGCGAACTACTGGAAAAACCGTCAGGGAATGATTGACGCACTGACAAAATTCGGTACGGCAAAAACAAAAGCAGCTCAGGAAGCGAAATTCAACAAATGGGCTAACCTGAAAGAAAATAAAGGTAAATATGGTAATGTTGTTGAAACAATCAACAAATATTATACGTTAACGAACGAGAAATCACGTCATGACAACTATTTAATGACGCTTTTAAGATCAAGTTCATTCGGAACAATCTCAAGATCTCTTGGAAGACAATTGGAAAACTACGCGAAAGCTGACGAAGCGAAAAGAAAAGAAATGTATCCAGGTTTTGTAGAAATGATTGATGAGTTCTACAAAGAAGCTTACATTCCTGCAGAAAAAGATATCTTGGCCGGACAGTTAAACCTTTATGCTACAAAAGCAGGTTATACGTTAGCGCCAATGGTTGAAAAATTAGGTAAAGAGAATAACAACAACTTTACAAAATATGTAAACAATGCTTTTGACAGCAGTATTTTTGCTTCACCGGAAAAAGTAAAAGCATTTTTAAATAATCCGAATGCAGCTACTGTAACTAATGATCCGTTAGTAGTATTGTCTAACGACTTATTAAACCATTACAACGCAAAATCGGAAGTGATTTCTAAAGCACAAAACGATTTCGGAGCTTCTTTCCGTTTATTGGTTGAAGGACTTCGTGAATCTAAATTAGCACCAATCCAATATCCGGATGCTAACTCTACATTGCGTTTAACGTATGGTAAAGTTCGTGCATTACCTGCAGATAAACGAAATGATGCTAAAGTAAACAACTATACTACTATGGACGGTATGGTTAAGAAATACAAAAAAGGTGATGAGGAATTCGATTTACCGGTTCGTTTAATTGAAATGAACAAAGGAAAAGACTACGGTCGTTATGCTGATAAAGACGGTTCTATGCACGTGAACTTCTTAACAGATAACGATATCACTGGTGGTAACTCTGGTTCTCCGGTATTAAACGGAAAAGGAGAGTTAATCGGTTTAGCATTTGATGGTAACATCGAAGCTATGGCTGGTGACGTTATCTTTGACAAAAACCTGCAAAGAACAATCAATGTGGATATTCGTTATGTATTATGGGTAATTGACAAATTCTCAAATGCGAAACACATTGTTGATGAAATGACAATCGTAAAATAATCCGATAGCATTTTAAAAATATTCAAAAGCCGTTTCAACAGAAGCGGCTTTTTTTATGCAGTACCGGACAATAAATTTCAGAAGATTTGGTTTTGTTTTTAAACAAGGTCAATTTGAAAGTTTATTATTATAAATTTGAACTAAAAGTGAAGAGAATAGTTATTGGTTTCGTTTCCTTTTTCCTGCTGCTGTCCTGCTCGGAAGAACAGGTACAACCGGAGGTTTCCTTTTATTACTGGAAAACAATTTTCCAGCTGAATAACAACGAGAAAACAATTTTAGAGGCAAATAAAGTATCTAAAATTTATGTTCGTTATTTTGATGTGAGCCTGAAAGATAAGGAGGCTATTCCGCTGTCGCCGGTGGTTTTTAAAGAGAAGAAGATACGCTATGATATTGTTCCGGTGGTCTACATCAAAAATGAAGTCATGCTGGAAGAAGCGGTTAATCTGGAAAATATGGCGCGGAATATTTATACCTTTATTGCACAGATGAACGATAAGAACGGTATCCGGTGCCATGAAATACAGATTGATTGTGACTGGACGCTGAAAAGTAAAGACCGTTACCTGAAGTTTATAGAAGATTTCAAAAAGATCAGTGCCAAGAAACTCTCGGCAACCATTCGTTTGCATCAGGTAAAATACTATCAGAAAACCGGTATTCCAAACGTAGATAAAGGCGTGCTGATGTTTTACAATATGGGTAGTATTGCGCCGGATAACCTGAATTCTATTTACGACCGGAATATTGCCCAGAGCTATATCAAGAGCCTTCACAAGTTCCCGTTGCAGCTGGATATTGCGCTGCCGATTTATTCCTGGGGAATTCACATCCGGAATCACAAGGTGATAAAAGTAGTGGGCAAGCTCGATCATGCGGAACTGGAAAAAGATACCCATTTTAAAAAGACAGACGGGATGCACTTTACCGTTGTGGAAAGTGTTATCAGAGGCGGGAATTACTATGAAAAAGGCGATGTCGTTAAAATAGAATGCATTACAAAAGACGATTTAAAAACAATGGCTGAGGATCTGAAGGAACATCTGGCCGGGCAGCCGGAAGACATAATTTTTTACGACCTGGATTCTTTTAATTTAAAAGCATATAATGATGATGAGCAATTCTTTAAAAAAGTGGCTGGTTGGTTTTAGCCTGTTAACAGGGGTTACCTATACTGTGATTTATGCCTGTGCGGATGGGTTTTGGGGCTATCAGTACCAATCGAGCTTTACACCCGAAACCTATGTGGATAAGTCGTATACGCCTTTGTTCTTTTCGGATGAAATGTTTTATAATATCGGGCATGATACCGAATATACCTCTCGTTTTAACAATGATATTGTACAGGAATGGGATGGCTATCTGGATGGCAAAATAAAAAAAGAAGACCTGGCTTACCTTATTCTGAAAGACAGTGCGAAGGCTGAATTGAATAACCTGTATGAGGCTGCTTTTGCTAAAAAAAGCCTGAAGTATGCCGATAGAAAGATAGCGCTCAAGGACAAAAAAGTAAAAAACTTTTTGGAGTTTATGTATTATGCCAAAATGATCGAGGAACATGCAACGGTGGCCTATAATTATTGGGATTACGAAAACCGGCAGGTATCTTATGTGGCTCCGGAAGTAATCAGGGAAGTGGAAAATAAATTCACAAAAGCTACTGACGCCTTTCTGAAAAACAGGTATTGGTTTCAGGTGATGAAAGCATATTTCTACAGCGATTCCAAACAGCAGGCTTTTGTTTTTTTTGAAAAAACAAAAGCACAGGTTCCGCAAAATGTATTGTACTACCGCGCGCTTTCCTATATCGCCGGTGTGTACTATAAAGACAAAGACTATGTAAAAGCCAATTACCTGTACAGTGTGGTATTTGACAAATGCCCGCAGCTGCGTGTTGTAACGGCATATAATTTTCATCCGCAGGAACAATCCGACTTTGATGCCGCATTGCAACTGGCCAAAAGCAATGATGAAAAAGCCGCTTTATGGGCATTGCTGGGCTATTATGCTGATGAACGAAAAGCAATCGATGCGATTTACCAGCTAAACCCGAAGAGTGAACACCTCGAGTACCTGCTAACCCGTTTGGTCAACAAAGAAGAAACGGAATTAAACGGAGAGGAATTCAAATCGGTAAAAGAATACAAGAAAGTTGTCAAAGAAAAGCTGAACAAAGAATCCCTGGCATTGCTCAATAAGATAGCCGGTGAGGAGCAAACACTAAAACCGTATCTGTGGAACATTGCAGCGGGGTATCTCAATATCTTTAACGGTGATTATGCGCTGGCCGAAAAACAATTTGCGAAAGCGGAAAGCAAAGCGCCCAAAACAGAACTGTCGGCAAAACAGTTACGTCTTTTAAAACTGATCAATACGCTCAGCAGGCAGAATGCCATGAATGCCGATGCTGAAAGTAAACTGCTGACGGATTTAAACTGGCTGTATCACGAGTGTCCGAATAGTGACTATAACGAACCGTTCCGGTACACTAAAGCCTTGGATTGGAGTAAAAAATATATTGCCGCGCTTTACAAGACACAAAAGAACGGTGTAATGGCGGAATTATTCGACCGGGACAACAAATACTATTTAACGGGAGCCAATCAGGAAGCAATGAAAACCTTTTTGATGCGCAACCAAAAAAGTGCCTGGGAACAGTTAGCGGTAAGCGTTTACAGTGTTACACTCTCGGATATTTACGAATACCAGGCTGTGATGAGTGCCTACGCCAATAAAATAGAGCAGGCGATTGCCTTTATGGAGAAATCGGAAAAAGGAAAAGAAGTCATCTTGGAAGGGAACCCGTTTAACGGAAAGATCAGGGATTGTAATGATTGTGACCATCAGGCATATCAAAAAGTAAAATATACCAAGCTTTCATTTCTGCAAAAACTAAAAGAAATGCAGGACAAAGTAACCAAAGGAGAAGAGGTCTACAGCAACAGCCTGCTGCTGGCAAATGCCTTTTACAATATGACCTATTACGGCAATGCACGTTCCTTTTATTATAGCAATATAATGGATCAGGGAGGAAATTATATTGATGAAGATTATAAACCCTACCTGTTAAACCCGGCTTTGGCCAATTCCTATTATAAAAAGGCTTTTGAAGCGGCAGCCAATCCGGAACAAAAAGCAAAATGCGTATACATGATGGCCAAGTGTGAACGCAATGCGTTTTATACCGATAACTACCATACCAATCGCTATGATTACCGCCAGCCGGAAGTGCACTTCCTGGCCTGGAACGGTTTTAAAAAGTTAAAGGCAGAATATTCGAACACGCAATATTATAAAGAGGTCATAAACGAATGCGGTTACTTCCAGAAATATCTTGGCATGAATTAACACAAAAGGAGGCAAACCGCCTCCTTTTTTATTTTGTGACCTCCATGTCTAAACCGTAATCAAAAGGAAGCATATCGCCCGCTTTTTTCCAGCCCATATATCCGAAAATAATAATGGCTTCCGGATCGGCTATCTGTCCGTTGTGGTAAATTTCAAGAGCGCCTTCAGCCAACTTCAGCTGTGAGGTTTGAAAAGTTGGATTCCGGCTACGGGCGCCAATGTAGTTGTCCTCTTCTTTTTCCCGGGTGTAGGTTATATTCAGGTAATCGTCAAAAGCAATAGACTTCCTGTTGGATTCCTCTGTGATAAACGATTCCCTTCTGCTGGAATTCGGTTCGACCACCGTTATAAAAGGCTCTTTGACTGCCCGCAGGTATTTTAGATCCCTGGTTTCGCGGTACTGCTTCATATAATAAGGAATACTGTCGGCACCGGGATATTTAGGATTGCTTTTCAGGAACATCTTACGAACCGTAAAACCTTCACTGTTTAAGGTGTTGTAATAACAGGCTCTTACAAAATGCATAAAAGAACCTCTGTAAGCATCAAGTCTGTTGCGTTCAACAACTTTCGGATTCAATTTTTTCTCATTTACTATGTCTGTAAAATAAGGATAGCCGAAATGAATTACTGCGGTGCTTGTTGTGCCGTAAACACCGGGTACATGCCCGCGCGGACATTCAAAGCGGACAAGTTCATAACGAATCTGGTAGCCCAGTTTTTCATTATAGATCTGTAATGGTGCGTCTGCATTGGCAACAATTTTCAAAGAATCATCACTGATGCTGAAATACAGCACTTCGGGATTCAGAATTTTTGCCTGTCTCGCTATTTTGCTGTTGCCCAGAAATTCGGTCTGGAACATGTCATAATATTGCTGCCAGTTTTTACGGTTCATTTTCTTTCGCTTCCGGACAATGACCTCATTTAATTCGCTGACCTCGGTTTTTAAATAAATAACGTTCAGGCTTTCGTCTTTTGTCAGCAAAGCCACTGGAGCCATAACACTTTCATAGCCCATAAAGCTGACGATAATCGCATCGTTGTCTTTGAGCCATATTGTAAATAAGCCGTTTTGGTCACTGCTCACCCCATTTGTAGTTTGCGGAACATAAACAGAAGCACCGCTAACAGGCAATTTAGTAACCACATCTTTTACAATTCCGGTTATTTTGGTTTGAGCCTGTAAGCCCGTGATGCTGAAAAAAAGGTAAATTACAAGATAAATAGATTTCATGGCGTTGAATTTTGTTAACAATATACTGAAAATTTACCGCTTTTAAAGATTCTGGAAATGATAGTGATAATTTGTTCCGTTTCTTTATTTTTGAGTTATGAAGCAATTGGGTTATATTTTCTTTTTACTGCCGTTAGCGGTTTGGTCACAGGGGAATTTTGAAAAGGGAGAACAGCTTTTTAAACAGGAGCAATATGCTATGGCAGCACCCTATTTTGAAAGCTTTTTAAATGAAAACCCGAATAACCCCCAAACCATGGAGTATTTAGGAGATATTGCGGCACATCAAAAAAAATGGGACAAAGCCATTGCCAATTATAAGAAATTAAAAACACAGTTTCCTAAAAACGCAGGCTACCAATACAAATATGGCGGTGCTTTGGGAATGAAAGCAAAAGAAAGCAGTAAGTTCAAAGCTTTGGGAATGATTGGCGAAATTGAAGATTCTTTTAAGGCGGCGGCAAAACTGGATGCCAGACATATAGAATCCCGGTGGGCATTGGTAATATTGTACCTGGAATTACCCGGAATAGTAGGCGGTAGTGAAAAGAAGGCACAATATTATGCCGGCGAATTAATGGCCATTTCACCGGTGGACGGAAACCTTTCCAAAGGACATATTGCCGAATATTTCAAACGTTATACCGAAGCGGAAAAATACTATCTGAAAGCAATAGCCATAGGACAGTCCAAAACAACCTACCAGCGATTGGCAGACTTGTATAAAAATAAAATGAATTTGCCGGAAAAAGCAAAACAAACCTTAGATTTGTATCAAAAGAAAAGAACATAAAAATGCGTACACATTTTATCGCAATAGGAGGCAGTGCCATGCACAATCTGGCATTAGCGCTACACAATAAAGGATACCACGTTACCGGAAGTGATGATGCTATTTTTGAACCTTCCAGAACCAGGTTAGAAAATAAAGGATTACTACCGGAAGAAATGGGCTGGTTCCCTGAAAAAATAACGGCCGATATTGAAGCGGTTATTTTGGGTATGCACGCCAAAGCGGACAATCCGGAATTATTAAAAGCACAGGAATTGGGATTGAAGATCTATTCATATCCTGAATTTTTATACGAACAGTCCAAAAATAAAACCCGGGTGGTTATTGGCGGTTCCCATGGAAAAACAACCATAACCTCGATGATACTGCATGTTATGCATTACCACAATATTGAAGTGGATTATATGGTGGGCGCACAATTGGAAGGTTTTGATACAATGGTTCATCTAACGGAAGAAAACGATTTTATTGTTCTGGAAGGAGATGAATACCTGTCGTCACCAATGGACAGAAGACCGAAATTCCACCTGTATCAGCCCAATATAGCTTTGATCAGCGGAATAGCCTGGGATCATATTAACGTGTTTCCAACCTATGAAAACTATGTGGAGCAGTTTGAGATTTTTATTGAAAAAATAACAAACGGCGGTATCCTGGTCTATAATGAAAATGATGCTGAGGTAAAAAGAGTAGCGGAAGCGGCAACAAATCCGATCCGCAAAATTCCATACCACACTCCGGAATATACAGTTGATAATGGCGTTACTTTATTAGCAACACCGGAAGGCCCTATGCCGATTGAGGTTTTTGGCGCACACAACCTGAATAACCTTGCCGGAGCCAAATGGATCTGCCAGAATATGGGTGTTGATGAAGCCGATTTCTATGAAGCCATTGCCAGTTTTAAAGGAGCCTCCAAACGTTTGGAAAAAATAGCCGAGAGCAAGAGCAAAGTAGCCTATAAGGATTTTGCACACTCTCCAAGTAAGGTGGCGGCTACAACCAAAGCCGTAAAAGAACAATACCCGAACCGAAAACTGATTGCCTGCCTGGAACTGCACACCTACAGCAGCCTGAATGCGGAGTTTCTGAAAGAATACCAGGGCGCTCTGGAGTATGCCGATGAAGCTGTTGTTTTTTATTCGCCTGATGCTGTTAAAATCAAACAGCTGGAAGAAGTTACCTACGAACAGATTGCAAAAGCATTTGAACGGGAAGACCTGATTATCTATACCAATCCGGAAGACTTTAAAAAATACCTCTTCCATCTGGATCTGGAAAATACAGCTTTATTGTTAATGAGTTCCGGAAATTATGGCGGACTTAATTTTGACGATGTAAAAGAGCTGGTAAAATAGCTTACAATAACAATAAAGGTTAGCATTGGCTAACCTTTTATTTTTTATACCGGTAATGACCGGTTATCGCATACTGAAACAAAAAATCTTCCAGTACCTGACCGGCACCCACATTGTGGACAATCATGTTGCGTTTGCCATCTCTTGATTTCCGGTTTACCACTATCCCGATATGCGGAAGCGCACCCGGAAGCATCCACGTTACGATATCTCCGGTTTTATAATCGGAAGCCACTGCCGTTACCGGAATTGCTTCGCCATGGCGGGAAAAGAAAACCTCCAGATTAGGAACCCGGCGATGGTCGATGTTGGTATCCGGTTTTTTTAGTCCCCACCGGGTCGGGTATTTCGAAAAATGCTTTTTCATGTCAAGATGAACCTCCTGCTGTAAGTCTATGCCGAGTTTCCGGTAGGCTCTTATAACCACATCCGTACAGACACCTTTGTCTTTAGCCACATCGCCGTTTGGATAGGCTATTTTGGTATAGCCGGAATCGTAAGTTACCTTGTCTTTTGTTAAGGTCAGGGCTGCTTCTGACAATCTGGAATAAAAATTATCCGGAATCCAGGATGTTGAAAACGAACAGCTTAGCAGTAATAAGATTTGAAAAACTTTCATTATATTTAAGGTTTGCTAATAGGTATAACGGAGATCGGATAACTTTGTTATACATTTTATAATCAAATATATACGCCAAAATGAAAGTTATAAGCTACATCCCGATCAAAGGCTGGGCAACCGATGATAAACCCAGAGAAAAACTGATCCACAAAGGAGAATCGGTTTTGAGTGATACCGAACTGCTGACCATTTTAATACGTTCCGGAAGCAGGGAAGTGAGTGCTTTGGAAGTTGCCAAAAAAATCTTGTCAAGCCTGGACAACAATCTGAATAATTTAGGGAAACTTTCGGTGAAAAAGCTGATGTCTTTTAAAGGAATCGGCGAAGCCAAAGCGGTAACCATTGTCGCCGCTCTGGAACTCGGCCGCCGCAGGAGAGAAGAGGAATTTGTGCGCTGTGATAAAATTACTTCCAGTAAAGCTGTTTTTGAAATCATGAAGCCGTTAATCGGAGAATTGCAGCATGAAGAATTCTGGGTTATTTTTCTGAACAATTCCAATAAAGTAATCAGCAAATCCCAGATCAGCAAAGGCGGCATGGAAGGAACCATTGTTGATGCCCGCCTGATTTTTAAAACAGCTTTGGAAAACAATGCCACCGGAATTATTTTATGCCATAACCATCCTTCCGGCGTTTTAAAAGCCAGTGAGCCGGATAAAAAAATCACCTTAAAACTAAAAGAAGCCGGAAAGAGCCTGGATATTAAAGTGCTGGATCACGTGATCATTGCCGAACGGAATTATTATAGTTTTTTAGATGACGGGCTGTTATAGCAGTATGCTCAGGAATAAGTTATAAAAATCACAATAAAAATAAGAAGATATTTTTTTTTGTTATTTTTGAAAAAGATAGTGGAAAGCTCTTTTAAAGAGCTTTTTTTATGGCATGGCGTTTCGCCGGAATGTTTATTTATAACTGCTTATGATTAATACAAAAGATATCACTTTTTCGTACGGGAAAGAAACTGCGTTTGCTTTTCCCGATATTCAATGCCGGGATGGGGAAGCTATCCTGATTACAGGCGGCTCCGGAAAAGGAAAAACAACATTGCTGCATTTACTGGGAGGATTGTTACGGCCGCAAAGCGGAGCGATTCAGGTGAACAATACCGATATTGGTGCGCTTTCTGAAAAAAAGCTGGACCATTTCAGAGGGGAAAATATCGGACTGGTTTTACAGCAATCCCATTTTATTGAATCTTTTTCGGTTCTGGAAAATGTAGCCCTGGCTTCCTGGCTGGCAACCGGAAAACAGCGTATCGAAAAAGCAAAATCATTATTGAAACACCTGGATCTTGAAAAACAAATGCATAAACTGCCGTCACAGTTAAGTATCGGGCAGCAGCAGCGTGTTTCTATTGCAAGAGCACTTATCAATGAGCCCAAAGTTTTATTAGCCGATGAGCCGACTTCGAGCCTGGATGATGAAAATGCCTTTAAGGTAGCCGATCTTTTGGATAACTTATCAAAAGAATTCCAATCGGCATTAGTGATCGTAACCCACGATTCCCGATTAAAACAACGTTTCACCAATCAAATTTCCTTATCATGATTACGAAATTAGCCTGGCGAAATACATGGTTTAAGCCGCTAAACACCACTTTAAGTATTATTTTGCTCACGGCGAGTGTGGCGATTATTACCGTTTTGATCTTATTGCAAAAACAGTTTGAAGACCAGTTTTCCAGTAATGCAGACGGGGTCGATTTAGTACTGGGAGCACAGGGAAGCCCGTTGCAGTTAATACTGTCTTCGGTGTATCAGGTGGATGCGCCAACCGGAAACATCGACTATCCTGAAGCTAAAAAATGGATGGAAAACCCGTTTGTAAAAACCGCTATTCCATTAGCCTTTGGCGACAATTACCACGGATTTAAAATTGTAGGAACCACACCGGATTACCTGGCAAAATATGACGCAAAGATTGTTTCCGGAAAAATATTCGAAAACAATTTTGAAGTCGTTATCGGAAGTGAAATTGCTAAAAAGCTAAACCTGAAAGCTGGCGATACATTTTTCGGTTCTCATGGTGATGCCGAAGAAGGCGAAGTGCATGAGGAACACGCCTATAAAATTGTAGGTGTGGCATCAAAAACAGGGAAAGTGATCGATAACCTTATTCTGTCCAATATACAGAGTGTCTGGGCAATGCATGACAGCCACGAGCATGCTGAAGAAGCAGAGCATGATCACGGGCACGAAGAAGGACATGTACATGAAGAAGGAGAAGCACATCATCACGATCACGATCATGATCATGACCACGAAATGCCGCAAATCAGCGAAGAAGGGAAAGAGATTACCGCAGTATTGTTAAAGTTCCGGAACAAAATGGGAATTGTAACCTGGCCGAGAATGATTCCGCAAAACACAAAAATGCAGGCGGCCTCGCCGGCTATTGAAATAAACCGTTTGTTCACCTTGTTTGGTATTGGATTGCAGGCATTGCAATACCTGGCTTACGGGATCATGCTGATTTCCGGGATCAGTATTTTTATAGCGCTGTACAACACGCTGAAAGAAAGAAAATACGAATTTGCCTTATTGCGGGTCAATGGTGCAACGCGTTTTCAGCTGCTTTACCTTGTGGTTATTGAGAGTTTGATTTTATGTGTGCTCGGATTCCTTTTTGGAACAATTGTTGGAAGAATAGCCCTGACCTTTATCTCGGGATCATCGGAAGAAGAGTTTAAAATGTCCTTTAACCCTTTTGAGTTTGTTTGGGAAAAGGAAGGATTTTTATTTTTAGTAACTATATTTGTCGGGATTTTAGCGGCTGTTATTCCGGCGGTTAAAGCCTACCGACTTAATATTTCAAAAACATTAGCAAATGCGTAAAAAACATATTTTAGCAGTGGCTCTGATGGCAGTATTGCTGACATTGGAATACGTTTATCAGACAGATAAAAACGAACAGCCTGAAGCGCCGGTAAACCGGGTAGCGAAAGCCGGTTTTTTAGACTTTGACCATAATAGTCCACTATTGGCTGCGAATCCGGATACGCTTAGCTGGAAGCTGTTAGGCGATATAAAATATGTCAAAAAACAGGATAAAACCTATGGGGAAGTAATGTTTCCGCAGGTGAATACCAAACTGAAACTGACAAACAAAAGACGAATTGTGATGAGCGGTTTTATTATCCCGATCGATAATAAATCGTATGCCTTGAGCAAAAACGTATTCGCGTCTTGTTTTTTCTGTGGAAAATCAGGACCGGAAACCATCATGGGGATAAAATTTAAAGGAAGTACACCAAAATTAAAAACAGATCAGTACGTTACTATAGAAGGTAATTTCAGATACAATGATACAGATGTAGAGGATTGGGTTTACCATGTTGAAGATGCTGTTATCGTGAAAGGTGCTAAATAGAAGATTATTAAATGAGATTTACAGATAAAACGGATATTTTTTTTGATCTTGACCATACACTTTGGGATTTTGAGAAAAATTCAGCATTGGCTTTTCAGGCTATTTTTGAAAAACATGAAATTAAAATTCCGCTGGATGACTTTCTGAAACATTATGTTCCGGTTAATACAAAATACTGGAAATTATACCGTGAAGAAAAGATCAGCCAGAAGGATCTGCGTTACAACAGGTTTAAAGAGGTATTCGATTTGTTGGCTTTTCAGATTGATGATGAGAACATCAATTTCCTGGCACAGGAATACATCCTGTACCTGCCGCAGTTCAATTACCTTTTTGATGGAGCGATCGAGATTTTAGACTATCTGAAAGCGAAATATAATCTGCATATTATTACAAACGGTTTTCATGAGGTGCAGCAGGGAAAATTGCGGAATGCCAATATTGAACATTATTTTGTAACGATTACCAACTCGGAAAATGCAGGTGTTAAAAAACCGAATCCGAAAATATTTGAATATGCTTTGGATCTTGCCCGTACGGAAAAACATAAAAGCATTATGATTGGCGACAGCTTTGAAGCCGATATTGAAGGGGCACTCAGCGTAGGACTGGATGCTATCTTTTTTAGTGACGGTAATATGGAGATTCAGAATACCGTACCGCAGGTAGGGCATTTACTGGAGCTTAAAAACATGCTCTAATCAAAAACAAAAGTTATACTAAACGAATACAAATGAAAAAGACCTTTATTTTACTGACGTTGCTGCTGTTGTCGATTACAGGATTCTCGCAAAAGCTAACAGAATATAAATATGTAATTGTACCGGCTAAATTTTCTTTTCTGAAAGATGCCAATAAATACAACCTGAATGCGTTGACCAAAATGGTTTTCGAAAAGAAAGGTTATGTGGTGTTGTATGATACCGATATACTGCCTGATGATCTGGCGAAAAACCGCTGCAAAGCTTTAAGTGCGGACATGTTAGAGGATAACACGCTTTTTTCTACGAAAATAAAGATCGAGCTGAAAGATTGTAAAAACCAGACCGTCTTTTTTTCGGAAGAGGGAACAAGCAGGCTGAAAGAGCTTGATAAAGCCTATATCCAGGCTTTCCGTATTGTCGGCAAGTCAATAGACGAAGGATTGGCAATGGCTAAACCTGCAACAAACCAAGAGGAAGAAGTGGCTGTTGTAAAAGAAGAGGCCGCGCCTAAAGCTGTCGAAACGGTAAAAGCTGTTGAAACAACAACACCTGTGGCTGCAAAAACGGTAATTTCAGGTGCGCTTTATGCTCAGCCTATTGCCGAAGGTTACCAGCTTGTAGACAGTACTCCGAAGATTGTAATGAAACTTTTAAAAACCGGAAATACCGATATGTTCATCGCTAAAAAAGATGCCATCCAGGGTGTTCTGATTAAAAGAAATAACGCGTGGTATTTTGAATACTACCAAAATGAGAAATTGTTATCCGAAAAAATGGATATCAAATTCTAATAGTTGTATTTGTCTTTCCAGCGATTCTTTAAAAACTCCCGGGTCGAATTTTCACGGGAGTTATTTCCCGGTTCATAGAATATGGTATTTTGAAGGTCTTCAGGCAGAAATTCCTGGTCTACAAAATTGTTGGCATAATCATGAGCATATTTATACTCTTCCCCATAACCAAGTTCCTTCATTAACCTGGTCGGCGCATTCCGCAAGTGGATCGGTACCGGTAAATCGCCGGTTTGTTTCACGAATTGCTGCGCTTTTCCAATAGCCATATAGCTGGCATTACTCTTAGGCGATGTAGCCAGGTAAATAGCACACTGGCTTAACAGTATCCGGCTTTCGGGATAACCGATAGTGGTTACCGCCTGAAAGGTATTGTTGGCCATGATCAATGCGGTAGGATTAGCATTTCCAATATCTTCCGAAGCTAAAATAAGCAAACGGCGGGCAATGAACTTCACGTCTTCACCACCTTCAATCATACGGGCTAACCAATATACGGCACCATTAGGGTCGCTGCCGCGGATGGATTTTATAAAAGCAGAAACAATATCATAATGCTGTTCGCCGGTTTTGTCATACAAAACGGTATTTTTCTGAACCAGCTGCATTACCTTGTCGTTTGTAATCTCAATCGTATCGCCTTCGGATGCATTGATCACCAATTCGAAAATATTTAAAAGTTTTCTTCCGTCACCACCGGAAAGTCTTAGCAGGGCTTCGGTTTCTTTCAGCGAGATGTTTTTGGCTTTTAAGATAGTGTCCTGTGCTATCGCGCGGTGTAATAATGCTTCCAGATCTTCTTTGGAAAATGCATTTAAGATATAAACCTGACATCTTGACAATAAAGCGGGAATAACTTCAAAACTCGGATTTTCGGTAGTTGCCCCAATGAGCGTTACCCAACCTTTTTCGACAGCTGCCAGTAAGGAATCCTGCTGCGATTTGCTGAAACGGTGGATCTCATCAATAAATAAAATAGGGTTTTTAGCCGTAAACAAACCGCCGCTTTGTTTTGCCTTGTCGATCACTTCACGCACGTCTTTTACTCCCGAATTAATAGCGCTCAAAACATAGAAAGGACGTTTGCTTTCCTGTGCCATGATTTGTGCCAGAGTTGTTTTTCCGGTACCCGGCGGTCCCCATA
This sequence comes from Flavobacterium inviolabile, assembly GCF_013389455.1. NCBI lineage: Bacteria > Pseudomonadati > Bacteroidota > Flavobacteriia > Flavobacteriales > Flavobacteriaceae > Flavobacterium > Flavobacterium inviolabile. The sequence goes on from NZ_CP058278.1 coordinate 1,549,258, forward strand.
AAATAAGGGATGGAATGATCCCGCGGGAAATCTGAAGGGTTAAGGAACCTTGTGGTCCTACTAAATGCGACTGACTGATATATTCGGATAAATGCTGTGGACGTATACGTTCTGCTAAAGGTGCTTCCATGATGTAAAATTACAAAAAAGATTTTTTTATATGGCGGGAATACCGGGCTTAATAGTGATGTGTTTTGTCCGAAATGCGGTGCGGAAAGTTTTTTTAACAACTGCTTGTAAAGAATGAACTGACAAAAAAGCATTAAAAAACTTTTGGTTATGTTTTTGTTGGTGTTTGTGTAGAAAAAAAGAATAGATGAAAGATATTGACTTTAAATTTTCACCTTCTGTAATTGCTTGGCCGTTATATTTCGTCCTGAGTTTATGGCTGGTTTTCTGGGTTGAGGTGAAATTCAAAATAAGCCTTTCGGAATATGGTATTTATCCCAGAACCTTATCCGGTTTGAAAGGCGTGCTCTTTAGCCCTTTCCTGCATGGCGATCTCAAACATTTATACAATAACTCCATTCCGCTGTTAATGCTGATCGCTTCCCTGCGTTATTTTTACAGAAAGCAGGCATTGGAAGTGATGGTTTACGGTATCCTGCTTTCCGGATTCGGAACCTGGCTGATCGGGCGGGAGAGTTACCATATTGGTGCCAGCGGACTGATTTATGTTCTGGTAAGTTTTATGTTCTTTAAAGGAATACAAACAAAGTATTACCGCCTGGTGGCGTTATCGCTTACCATCATTGTACTGTATGGCGGAATGATCTGGTATGTTTTCCCAAGTGCCGAACAGAATATTTCCTGGGAAGGGCATTTAGCCGGTTTTATTACAGGTTACCTGCTGTCCTTTTTTATGAAAACACCGGAATATCAAAAGTCTATTCGGTACGATTGGGAACGCCCAGATTTCGATCCTTCAACCGATCCGTTTATGAAGCACTTTGATGAAAACGGCAATTTTGTAAACCTGCCGAAAGAGGAGGAAACAGCGATAGAACCTGCCGATGAAAGTCCGGGGCATTATGCCACTCCGAGTATGCCGGTGTATTACCGGATCATTTACCGAAGCAATGAGGAAAGTACAGGAGAAAATAAGGAATAAAAAAAGGATTGGGTACCCAATCCTTTTTTTGTATTATATACGTTTTTATAAACTTCTCTGACGTACGGTTTCGTATAAAAAGGCACCGCAGGCAACGGATACATTTAAAGAGGAAATGGTTCCGAACATTGGCAGTTTGGCTTTCTCGTCTACAATTTTTAAAACCGAAGGATTCACACCACGGTCCTCACTACCCATGATAATGGCAAGCGGCTCATTCAGGCTAATGTCATAAATGTTGTGCTCTGTTTTTTCGGTAGCCGCTATGGTTTTAATACCGGAACCCTGTAAATAGAAGATCGCATCTTTAATGTGGTCTACCTTACAGATAGGCACGTTAAAAACGGCACCAGCCGATGTTTTAACCGTATCACCGTTTACCGGAGCCGAACCTTGTTTCTGAACAATAATACCATCCACACCGGTACATTCTGCCGTACGGATAATCGCTCCGAAATTCCGGGCATCCGATAGCTGGTCCAAAATTAGGAATAATGGTTTTTTACCACTTTCAATTACCGATTCAACCAGGTTTTCCAAAGTGTAAAAAGAAATAGGAGCAATACTCGCCACCGCTCCCTGGTGGTTATTGTGGGTTAAGCGGTTTAGTTTTTCTACCGGGACATAAGAAAAATTAATGTTGTTTTTCTTAAGTGTTTTCATCAATTCCTGCATCAAATCACCTTGCGCATCTTTTTGAATAAAAACCTTGTCAATCTCTTTTCCTGCATGTACGGCTTCAATGATTGCCCTGATTCCGAATATCTGATGTTCTTTTTCCATGGGGCAAAGATAAAAAAACCATCACAAAAATACTGTGATGGTTTTTAAATAACTCAAATAAAAGACAGCGGGTTAATTTGTATCCCAGATTAACTTCGTGTCTAATTTGTCTCCTCCGATGTTTTGGGAAGCTTCAAGGTATTTAGCCGGGTTGAGATCTTTCTGGTTTACCGGATAGGTGAGCCTTGAAGGCATTTCTGTTAATTGTTTCAGAGGTGTGAAGATATAGGTGTAAGATCCGTTGATAGGATTGATGAGCGTACCGGTTCCGCCCGGCTGGATCAGGATGTTCGGGAAACCGGTTCTTCGCCATTCTGCCCAGGTTTCATAAGGTTGCATAAACAGGGCGATATATTTTTGTGTCAGTACCGTTTCCTGGGTTGCTGCCGGAAGTGCTGCAATATAGGCATCGATGGCTGGTTGCGTAACATTCCATTTTGCCATCGAGGCCCGAATGCCTTTTTCGTAGTGGCTCTGGCTCCAGCCGTTCACTTCGGATAGCAGGAATTCAACTTCGGCATATTCCATTAGGTACTCGGTATAATCCGGTCTGAAAATGCTGTAACTGTAATGACAGACACCGCTGACCTGGCTGTTTGTCTGGCCGGAAGTGATTCCGTATGGCATTCCCTGGTATTTGCTCAGGTCGCTGGTTTCCGTATAATTATTGTTTAACGAATTGATTTTTGAAGTACCTCTCGGTGCCAGTATTTTTTGTAATCTCGGGTCGGTGCTAAAAGGGCCGATCTGTCCCTTTAAAAGATCGGTAAAGGTTTTCGAAACAGTATAATCGGTTCTGTTGTCTACAAAAAAGGCACGGTAGGTGGGTGCCGGGTTTACAGAATTGGCTTCGAACCGGACACCTATATTATCATTGGCAGAGAGCATTACTCCGGAAGCAATGGCTTCCTGAATATGGGCATTTGCCGATGGGATAACGTTTTTTACCCGGTTGGCGATTCGTAAGCGCAGGGAATTTCCAAAGCGTTTCAGCTTTACAGCGGTGCCAAAAAAGTTATCCTGGTTGTTGTAAAAAACATTGTCGGTAAGGTCAATCATCGCTACAGCCTCCTTTAGTTCTTTTAGCAAATCGGTATAGATTTTTTGCTGTGAGGCAAATTTCGGTGTGAGGTTATTAATGTCCAAAGCCTGGAAATCGGGATCGTCACTCCCAAAAGAATAATAGGGAATGTCGCCGTAAGTATCCACGAGATTGTGAAAGATATACGCGAGCATGATCCGGGCGGCAGCTATCTGATTGTTAGTATTGCCATAAACAGACATTCCGGAAGCCGTAGCGGGATCGGTATTGAGTTCAAGAACCGATTTGAAATTTTTCGCCTGTAAATAGTAGCTGTTAAACAAAGAGGTGTTGGTGGTTTCCCTGAATTGAAAACGGTCTTCCTCGGTATAATTCCGCTGCGCAGAATATTGTACCCAGGGTAAGGTCATCCGGGCAGAACCAAACGATCCTCTCATGTTGACATCAACAATATTCCGGGTAGCGCTGTTAAACAAACCGGGAGTAGTAACATTCGTGGGATTGTTCGGGTTGGTGTTAATCTCGTCAAATCGGTCTGTACAACCGGTAAAGATGAGAAGTGTGAGTAATAGTATTAATTTATTCATGATGTTTAATTTGAAAAGGTTAGATCTTAATTTCTATGTTCATACCGTAGGTTCTGGTTGAGGGTAATGAACCTCCTTCGATACCCTGAATGTTACCGCTTCCGTAACTGGTATTTTCAGGATCCATTCCTCTCCAGGCTAGGTTCCAGGCAAACAGGTTTCTTGCAAAAGCTGCAAAAGTGACACTGTTTATTTTCTTTCCAAGGAATTTTTTAGGCAGGCTGTACCCCAGAGTGGCTTCTCTTAATTTGATATAACCGGCATCGAAAACGTTTTGGGCATCTACACCATTATAGTGTGCTCTTGCCCAGTTATACCCGGAAAGTACGGTGGTGTTCGGAGAACCGTCTGCCTTGACACCTTCCAGTACAATTCCGTTTTCGCGAATCCCGTTCGCAGCCGTGGCTTCTAAAAGCCCGGAATAGGAACCCCACATGTGTGAGGTGGAAAAATAGCTTCCTCCTTTTTGAATATCAATTAAAAATCCGAGGTTGATGCCTTTGTATTGGAAAGCATTTCGGATTCCCATATTGTAATCCGGAATTATGGAACCTAATGCTTTTCGTTCGCCAACTTTATAGGTTCCGTTTGCGTTGATTATTTTGTTGCCATTCTCATCATAGGCATAATCGTTGCCGTATATCTGTCCGTATTTTTCACCAACCACCGCTAATAATGAAACACTGAAAGGTGCATTTACCAGCGTTAAGGATTGGGTGTCTTCATATAAGGAAAGCAGTTTGTTGTTGTTTTTTGAAAAGTTCCAGGTAATGTCCCAGCTAAAGTCGTTTGTTTTTATGGGTGTTAGGTATACTGATGCTTCAATACCGCGGTTGCGCAGTTTACCGGCATTTATATATTTTGATGTAAACCCGGTGGAAGAAGTAATCTGTAAAGGGGTAATCAGGTCCTTGGTAATATCTTCATAAAGCGAAATGTCGAATCCGATCCGGTTGTTCAGCAATTTCATTTCCAATCCTATTTCTTTGCTGGTTTTTATTTCCGGAACTAAATCGGGATTGTTTGCTGTTGACTGATTGGAATAGGATGGGATGTCCTGAAACGGCGTGCCGATGTTGTAATAATTGGCAATTACATAAGGCGAAGCACCATTACTCACCCGTGCCCAGCCGCTTCGGATCTTTCCATAGGATAGCCAGGAGGTGTCTTTTAGCAGTTCGGAGAAAATAAAGCTTCCGGTTACAGAAGGGTAGTTGGCTGCTTTTTTAACGGTTGAAAACCAGTCTTTCCTGTTGGTCGCTTCAAGAAACAGCATGTCTGCATATCCTAAGGATACCATGCCATACAGGCTGTTTACCCTTTCCTGTGAATCATAATTGGAAGAACGGGAAAGGTTTCTGGAATTGGAAAGACTGTACAGGTTCGGGATAATCAATCCTCCGGAAGTAGTTCCGGATAAAGAGCTATAGCTTGAATGTCTCCGGTTTACCCCGGCAAAAGTGTTAAGGCTTAATTTGTCCCAGCGTTTGTCAAGATGAAGGCGTCCTTCATAATTCATTTCGGAGACATTTCGCACTACTTGTGAATAGCCTGACTGTGCCTGTGAGTAAACGGCAACCCGTTCTCTGGTGGTAAGGTTGTACAGGTCGCCGTAAACATTTCCAACCACATAAAGGTTTGTTTGTTTGTTTGTTTGTTTGTTTGTTTGTTTGTTTGTTTGTTTGTTTGTGTGAAATTGTATTTCAGTTTGATGTTCCCGATGTAACGGTTTCGCCGGTCTTCGGAAGTGTTTTCATAAACAGACCAGTAAGGATTGTCGCTATATAGCGGTGTCGCATCGTCCCACGATGCCCTGTTCCAGGAACGCTGCATTCCGTTAGCGAGTTTGTAGTCTTTTAAAGCATCATAATCCAGTTGTCGTTGTGTCCACTGGAAAAATTTCTGGGCTACAGAGTTGTCGCCATATCCCTGCTCGGGTCGGTTAAAGCCTTTTGTTCCGGTATAGGTTAGCATACCGTCAAAGCGCAGCTGTTTGTTTAACTCTGCCCCGCCATTTATAGAAAATGTATTTTTAGACAGTTTGGAATTGGGAACAATCCCTTCGGTAGTCTGGTTGCTGAAAGAAGTCCGGATGTTGTTTTTTTCGGTGGCATGACTCATCGCGATATTGGTTGTGGAGGTATAACCGGTATTGAAAAACGATTTGACCCCTTTTCTGGGGGCGACCCACGGTTTTGTGACCATATAATCGTTGGAAAACTCCGGATCGAATGCATTCCAGGGAAGATACATCAGGTTCGGATCATATCTTGGTCCCCAGCTTTCATCGGCACTATAATCCGCTAAGTTATAAAGCTGACCGTTAATGTTAGCAGTAGGTAAGGTGGTCGAAGAGCCGCCGCCGTATTCGTTTTGCAGTACCGGCATTATATTAATGCTTTCCATTGTTAATCCTGTTTTTAATGATACTTCCGACCGGCCTTTTTTTCCGGATTTTGTGGTGTACATGATCACCCCGTTAGCCGCTCTCGATCCGTATAAAGCAGCGGCAGGACCTCCTTTCAGGACGGAAACGGATTCGATGTCGTCCGGATTGATATCGGCAGAAGCATCACCGTAATCCCTTCCGCCGGCACCTCTCTGGGTTGCTGTGCTGTTGTAGTTTGAATTGTCCATCGGAATACCGTCAATAACAATGAGCGGGCGGTTGTTCTGGGTTACAGAGCCGATACCTCTGATAAGGATTCGTGCCGAGCCGCCCATAGAAGAAGGTGCCGTTACCTGAACTCCGGCAATATTTCCCGATAGCGCACTGAGGGCATTGGTTTGTCCGGCCTGATTGATGACGTCACCTTTTACTTCCTGAGCCGAATAGCCAATGGCCTTCTTTTCCCTTTTTATGCCTAATGCCGTTACTATAATGTCCTGAAGTTCCGTAGTGTTTTCTTCCAGTGTGATGTTCAGGGTAGTGGAAGCCGCCCTGACTTCCTGCGTTTTCATTCCGATAAACGTAATGACTAATGTTGCGGCCGGACTTACCCGGATAGAAAAATTCCCGTTAATGTCGGTTTGTGTACCGTTAGTTGTTCCTTTTTCCATAACACCGGCTCTTGGAATCGGAAAATTATTCAGATCGGTAATCTTACCGCTAACCAGTCGTTCCTGTGCAAAAAGATTTTGGAGGACTAATACAAAGATTAGTGTGACATAAAATTTAAACTGTGTTTTCATCGTAAATATGTTATGGTTTTATCGCTAACATAGTTAAAATGATTGTTGATTGTCAGTTGTTTAGCTACTCAAATATACACAGCTGTGTTTTTTTGGATATAATGGATTAAAGAATTGATTTTACTGCTGTAATTGTGATAATTTTCGATTTAAATGATGAAATAGCAATAAAAATTGAAATGGATATTGGTAGTTTTGTTTTTAAAATACTGATTGTTAGTTTGTTGAGTGTGATATGAGTGTTTTGTTGCGGCAGTATTGTGGCAAAGCGGAATAAAACGGGGTATGTTTTTGTTTTTTTAATCAATGCATAAGGGATAAACATAAAAAAACCATCACAAAAATGCTGTGATGGTTTTTAAATAACTCAAATAAAAGAACTAAGTTTTAATTTACGTCCCAGAAAACTTTTGTGGTAAGCTTGTCGCCGCCAATTGCAGCACTTGCCGCCTGGTAGCTGTTACCGTTAACGGTTTGTTCGTTAACAGGGTACGTTAGCCTAACCGGTATTTTGCCTTCTGCAACAGGGAATGCACTGGGAGGAGCAGTAAGCCCGGGTGCATCTAATCTTCTGAAGGAGTTCCAGGATTCAAAGCCTCTGTTGTACAGTGCTATCCATGCCTGTTTTCCTATTTTTTCTTTCCAGGTTCCGGCTGCCGTAGCATAGGCTACCGTACTTTGTCCAAGATAGGTCGAGATATCGCCGGTTGGGATGTTCCAGTAATTTAATGATGCGGTAATGGCCGCACTATAGTAAGTATCTGGTGTACCACCCACGTTATAACCTCTGGCTGCTGCTTCTGCTAGGTAGAAATTAACTTCTGCCGCATCGAATAGCACTCCTTTGGCATCTGCCTTTTTGATTTCGTCCCCTATGTGGGAATAAGACGTTTCATAAGGTTGTGTATTGGTATATCCGTATGCACCGCCCACATAGCTTCCGTCTGCCATTGGGGTGAAAAATACAGGTCTTCTGGGATCGTTTAGGGTGTTCAGCTCATCAACAAACACAGATGTGGGAACAAAGTCATTTCTGTTGCTGGCAACCAATTCTCCGAAAATCTGGTTGTAGTTTGGCGAAAAGGAATTGAACTGTACCAGAGCGTTGTCGCTATTTGCTGTGATCACACCGGCTGTATAAGCACTTTCAATGGTGGACTGAGCCAGGGAGTTGTTTACATCCGAAATGTTGATCGCCAGTTTTACTTTCAGGGAATTGGCAAACAGTTTCCATTTGGCAATATTACCGTTGTATAGTAAATCGCCTTTGCTGAAAGAAGCAAAGTTGGTATCCAATTGTGCTGTGGCGGCATTCAGCCTGCTAAGCAAATCAAGATAGATTGCCTGGTCGTCGTCATATTTCGGTAAAACAATGTTAACCGGCTGTAAGGCTTCCGTGTAGGGAACATCTCCAAAGGAGTCTACCAGTATCTGGTAAGTGTACACATTTAAGATTTCGATAATAGCCGATTTGTTGATCTGTATTTTATCCCATGTGGCCTGATCGATGTTTTCCGGTTTTGCTTCGGCATCAACTACTTCCTTGGCTGTTTTTAAGTTTCCTAAAACACGGGTATATAAAACTCTCCAGTGGTTGTCCGGAATTCTTCTGCTGGTAAGATTGTATCGGGATTCGGCTCTGTATAGGGTTGCCGCCCAATATTGCGAAAAATAGCGGAATACGTTCAGGTTAACACTTGGTGTTGTCATCTGGTCGGTTAATTCTTTTTGCGAGTTCGATAATAACGCTTCGGCACTGGCGGTATAAGTCTTGCTGGTGTCGTCGTTAAAGTCGATATCATCATTAACACATCCTGTAAAGAATAATGATGCGATTGCTAGTATCGGGATTAATAACTTTTTCATCTTTTAGAAGTTTAATTTTACATTAAATGAATATACTTTAACCGAAGGCATTACACCAGACTGGTATCCTTGTATGTTTCCACCGGATGATCCGGCTTCCGGGTCTGAATATGGAGTGTTTTTATGAATGATCCATAAGTTGTTGCCCAGCAGGCTGAAAGAAGCTCCTTTGATAAAAGAACGACCCAGTAATTTTGCAGGCATGGTATAGGTTAAACCAACTTCTCTTAATTTTACAAAAGACGCATCATAAACATAGGCTTTTTCAGGAGTGGAATCTGCTCCGAAAACATTGGCAGATGCTGTTGCGTCTACACGGATGTCATTTGGCGTTCCGTCTTCTTTTACACCCGGAAGGATGATACCACCACCCTGGCTTAACGGGCTTCTGACAGGGTTTCCTAAATCGTTCAGCCCTGCTGTTTCCGGATATAAACCGGTTTCCTGTCCGTATGCCTGGTCAAGTGAGAAGATGCTACCGCCTTCTCTAACATTAATCAGGAAGCTTAATGATAAATCTTTATAGGTTACTTTGTTGTACACACCGCCAATCCAGTCCGGTTGGATGTTACCCAATACCTGGTCCTGTTTTTGAAGGTATAATCCATCGTCGCCAACTACCGGATTTCCGCTGCCATCATATACATAGTCTGTACCTCTGATGGTTCCGTATGGTTCGCCTACCGTTGCGTTCAGGGAAGTACGCTGGAAAGTAGTCAGTAACAGGTTGGTTCTTCCGGCATCTAGCGATAACAGTTTGTTGACGTTTTTAGACCAGTTCACATTGATCTGCCATGAGAAGTCGTTTGTTTTGATAGGGGTAGCCGTTAAAGCAACCTCGATACCTTTGTTTTCAAGTTCCCCGGCGTTGATCTGTTTGGAGATATATTGTGTTGCCGGCGATTGCGGAACAAAGAAAATCTGGTCTTTGGTATTGGTTTTGTATACCGAAGCATCCAGGCTCAATCGGTTTTTGAATATGGAAGCTTCCAGACCTAATTCCCATGAATGGGTGATTTCCGGTCTTAGTTTTTCAAATTCAATCAGCTGGTCGCTGTTTCCGAAAATCGGGTTGTTGTTAACGGAACCGTTGTTTTGTTTGGCACCAAGTCTTCCGTATAACGGGTCGTTACCCACTCTTGCATAGTTCAATCTTAGTTTTGCAAACGAAAGCCAGTCTGCTTTTATCATTTCTGATAGGATGATACTGGTTCCGGCTGAATAGTAGTCATAACCACGGCTTGATTTTGGTAACGCGGTTGATTCGTCATGACGGAATGAACCTTCCAGGTAAACCATTTTTTTGAAGTCGATATTGGCTTGTCCGTAAACACCGGCTTTTTCATATTTAATGGTCGATTCCACCGGCGGAATGAATACGCTCGAATTGGAAAGGCTGTAAATACCCGGAATTAATAATCCACCGGCAGTTGCTCCTTCAAAAGAGTAGGAGTCGGCCCGGATAAAGTTAAAACCACCGATTATTTTTGCAGACAGGTCCGAAGACAGGCTTAAATCGTAGGTACCAATGATGTCGTAGTTTTGTTGCAGGAAGTCCCGGGTGAACATTACATATCCTGATGATTCTGTTGCCTGGTTTGTAACCTGCGAAATTCCAAATTCTTCGGCGTGGCTGCCTATTGCTTTTCTTAATTCCTGTTTGTCATAAGAATAGTCAATACCCACACGGCCTAACAGGTTGAAGTTTTTGGTGACATCAAAACTGATACTGGCTCCGGTTAACAAACGTTTTCTGTTATCGGTCGTATAGTTTTCATATCTTTCAAAGTAGGGGTTGTTCCAGAAGTTAGGTCTTAAGTCGCCGTTTGTCGGGTCGATCATGTTCCAGGTTACGTTACGTCCGGTTCTGAAATATTCGGAACGCAATTCCTGTACGTCTACGTTAACAGGCCACCATTGTCTGAAACCGGTTAAGAGGTTGTCACCATATCCAACGCTGTTTCTACCGGTTACACTCTGATGGGAGAATGTCATAAAAGAGTTTATCTTGATTTTGTCATTCAGATCTCTGGAGTAGTTACCGCTAATAGCGTTTTTAATTAATTTACTGTTTGGCATAATCCCGGTTTCGGAATTATTGGTATAGCTCAGGTTAAAAGCACTGTTGCTGTCGCCGCCATTCAGGGAAACGTTGTTCACGTAGGAGGTTGAATTCTGGAAGAAAGTGCCCGGATCGTTCTGTGCCGCTACCCATGGGGTTGCCTGTCCGTAGTGTGGATTACCGGGTACGAATGCATTCCAGTTATACACCATTAAGGAAGGATTGAAGGCATTACCATAGGAGGCATCATCACCGGTTGAGGCGACTAAATCAGGAATCCCGTCTCCGTCTACATCAGCCGAATAGATACTGTCTTCTCCGGCATATCCCTGTCCGTATTCTTTCTGGTATTTCGGAAATGTGGATTTGTCATAATACCCTACCGATACTGTTGAGCTGACAGCGATACCAATATCGGAATTTTTTCTTCCTTTTTTAGTGGTAATCATGATGGCTCCCTGTTGGGCTAAACTTCCGTATAGCGCTGTAGCAGCAGCTCCTTTCAATACGTTTATCGACTCGATATTGTTCGGGTCAATATCGGCTGCAGCATTACCAAAGTCATAACCGTCTCTTCCGTTTACGGCATCTTTAGTGTTCAGGTTGGCATTACTGATCGGAATACCGTCTACGACTATTAATGCCTGGTTGTTACCGGTTATGGATTTCGATCCACGCAGTACAATGTTTGTGGATCCTCCAAAGTTGGAGTTGGTTTTTACATCCAGTCCGGCTACTTTACCGGCAAGATTGTTTACGAAATTTGTGGTTGGTGAGGAGTTTATCTGGCTTCCTTCTACTTTTTGAGAGGAATATCCTAAAGATTTTTTATCCCGGGTAATCCCTAAAGCGGTTACTACCACACCTTCTAATACTTTTGCTTCTTCATCTAATTTTACATTCATAACTGTAGATGCTGCCCTGATTTCTTGGGTCTTCATCCCAATAAATGAATAAACCAAAACTGCTGTAGGGCTTACTTTTATTTTATAGTTGCCATCAAAATCAGTTTGTGTTCCATTTGTGGTGCCTTTTACAATGACACTAACACCAGGTAGCGGTAAGCCACTTACATCTGTTACTTTACCGGAAACTGTTCTTTCTTGGGCAAAGAGATTTTGCACAAGTAACACCAATACAAGTGTTAAAAAAGCTTTGAATTTTGCTCTCATTTGTAGTTCTAATTACGGTTATGCGATCAAATTTCTTAAAAATCTCTTAAAAAAACAAGTGAAATGTAAATATTTTATTAAAATAATGAAATACTGATAATTTAAATCTTAACATTTGAGGGATTTTTCTTTCCTTTTAGATTTGGTTATAAAAAATAATCGACCCTTTATTTAAGTGTTAAATAGTAGTTAATTGTTATGAAATGTGTGTTTTTACTGATGTTTTGTTATGATGAAAAAAAACGCAAAGAATTTGGTGTAATAATTTTGGAAGGGAATTTTAAGAGTTGTTAAAATCTTGTTTTGACACTGATGTGGATAATGGAGTTGGAAAGTTTTATTTCCTGGTTTTTTGTACTTCCGTTAGCATAAACGATATTGAAGAGTCCGTTTTTGGTTAGCAGTCCGAAGCCGAAACCAAGACCGAGTAAGTTGTCTTTTAAATTGGAGGTCTTGTCCTGGAAATAGGCGAAGTCGGTAATGGAATGAACGTAAATGTTGGAAGCCAGTACGTAGCGGTACTCGATGAGTAGTCCGGAGTATAAATTGGCCTGCAGGCTGTTTTCGTTAAATCCGCGGATGGAGTTGATTCCTCCGAAGCGGTATAATTCGTTAATGATGTAGTTATTGCTTTGCAGGTAAAAAGTCTGATTCCGCAGGTTAAAGATGTTTCTCCTGTTGAGGTAAATGTTGTGGGCGGCATTGATCTGGAAAAAATACTGATCGTTGCTTTCTATTTTTGATTTCCGGGAGCCGATACCGCCTTTTAACAGCAGGCTGGTTCTTTCCGGGAAAAGGAAATCGTCCGGGTTATAGGCGTAGTATTCGTAGGAGCTGGTAATAAAGGAATTGTTGTAGTTGCTCAGTGTGCTGGAATTTGCTTTTTGAATGTCTACAGATTCGGTTTCCTGGTAGCCAAGGAATACTTTTGAGTTGTAATTAAAGTAATAACCGAGATTGATGTCGGTTGAGGTGTTTTGAAAGGTACTGTCCTGTTTGAATATTTTTAAATTTCCTTTGATCCCCAGCGGACTTTTAAAGAGGTACGGGATTTCTGCGCCCAGGTTGAAGGTGGTTTGTTCTTTTCCGTCGTTTTTCCAGTACAGGTTGAATTTCTCTCCGGAGTTCAGGATGTTGTTTAGCAGCAGGTCAAGGTAACCGTTAAATTTTACAGCACCGTTGTCGTCATTGGAAAAGCCTACAAAACCGTCAAAGCGATTGGGTTTTGCTTTTTCCAGGTAAACATAAACTTTGGTGCTGTCTTTTGTGAAAAGGATTTCCGGATATTTTGTCTGGTTAACAAAAGGCAGTGCATTAAAGCTGTTGTGGATTAGTTTCAGGTTTTCCTGGTTAAAGGTTTTCTTCCGGTTTTGTTTTAAAATGTTTTTGCGGATGCCTTCCGGGAATTTGGTGTATCCGGCAATGACAATGTCGTTCAGGCTGCGTTTTTTTTCTGTGTGGATTTCCAGCTGTGCGGTTAACGTGTGATTTATTTTTTTATAGTCTGTTAATTGAAGTGAGCTAAGGGAGTATCCTTTTTTTTCGAGCGTCTGTATTCCCTGGTTCATAAAGGCTTCTGTTTCGGATAGAGGAATCTGCAGGGTATCGTTTTTGAAATGTAACAGCTCTTTTTCTTCGGCGGTTATGTTACCTATATATATGTGTATAAGGCTGGTTCTCTTTCCGATAGCATACGTGAAGGTAAAAGTACTGTCGTTTGTTTTGGATTGCTCCAGTAGTCTGCTTTCCAGGTAGCCTTTCTTAAAAAGGGAAGTGGCGAAGGTGTTGTTCTCGTCCAGTATGGATTTGGCATTGGCGTGCTTGTGCTGGTAGCCGATGCTGTCGATGGTTTTGTTTTCGGAGATGGCTGTTCCTTCAATTTTCAGGTACAGGTTTTGGGCTTTACCGGAGTGGCAGAGGAGTATGAAAAATGAAAGTAGGAGTAGCTTTTTCAAAGACTAAATTGTTTTGGTAAAAATAACGTAAAAATTACAAAAAAGTATGCCGGAGTTATTTGTGTATTAATGTGGTTGAAAATTAATGTTTTATGATTTGATTTTTGAAAATTAATTTATACATTTGCAACCCCGTAAAAAGCGGGAATTTAATAACGTTAGAAATTTTATTAAAAAATTATGCCAACAATTCAACAATTAGTAAGAACAGGGAGAGCCCAGATAACTAAGAAGAGTAAATCGGCTGCTTTAGATTCTTGTCCTCAAAGAAGAGGGGTTTGTACGCGTGTTTACACTACTACGCCAAAGAAACCAAACTCTGCAATGCGTAAAGTTGCGCGTGTACGTTTGACAAATGGTAATGAAGTGAATGCTTACATCCCAGGAGAAGGACACAATCTACAAGAGCACTCGATAGTATTAGTTAGAGGCGGAAGGGTAAAAGATTTACCAGGTGTTAGATACCACATCGTTCGTGGTGCTTTGGATACTGCCGGAGTTAACGGTAGAACTCAAAGAAGATCTAAATATGGTGCTAAACGCCCTAAAGACAAAAAGTAATTTTTAAAAACTTTTAAAGAAAAGACATGAGAAAAAGACAGGCCAAAAAAAGACCTCTTTTACCAGATCCGAAATTTAACGATCAGTTAGTAACACGTTTTGTGAATAATTTAATGTGGGACGGTAAAAAATCGACTGCTTTCAAAGTATTCTATGATGCTTTAGAGATCGTTGAGACTAAAAAGCAAGATGCAGAAAAATCTTCATTGGAAATCTGGAAAGATGCATTAACAAATGTTATGCCTCACGTAGAAGTAAGAAGCCGCAGAGTTGGTGGAGCTACATTCCAAATCCCAATGCAAATTCGTCCGGATAGAAAAATTTCTATGGCGATGAAATGGATGATTCTTTATGCCAGAAGAAGAAATGAGAAATCTATGGCAGGGAAACTTGCTTCTGAAATTTTAGCTGCTGCAAAAGAAGAAGGTGCTGCTGTTAAAAAGAGAATGGATACTCACAAAATGGCAGAAGCGAACAAAGCATTCTCTCACTTTAGATTTTAATTCATAAGAAACATTAGAAATGGCTAGAGATTTAAAATATACTAGAAATATTGGGATTGCTGCTCACATTGATGCTGGTAAAACAACAACAACAGAGCGTATCTTATTCTATACGGGAAAAACACACAAAATTGGTGAGGTGCACGAAGGTGCTGCAACAATGGACTGGATGGAGCAAGAAGCAGAAAGAGGTATTACTATTACTTCTGCTGCAACAACTTGTACCTGGAATTTCCCTACAAATCAAGGAGCTTCTACTCCTGATACCAAAGACTACCACTTTAATATTATCGATACTCCGGGACACGTTGACTTTACAGTTGAGGTAAACCGTTCGTTACGTGTATTAGATGGATTAGTTTTCTTGTTTAGTGCTGTTGATGGTGTTGAGCCACAATCAGAAACTAACTGGAGACTTGCTGACAACTATAAAGTTCCTCGTATGGGGTTTGTTAACAAGATGGACCGTCAGGGTTCAAACTTCTTAGCAGTTTGTCAACAAGTAAAAGATATGTTGAAATCAAACGCTGTTCCATTGGTATTGCCAATTGGTGATGAGGCTGATTTCAGAGGAGTTGTTGATTTGATCAAAAATCAGGCTATTGTTTGGCATGATGAGACTCAAGGAGCTACTTTTGATATCGTTCCTATCCCTGAGGATATGGTTGCTGATGCAAAACAATACAGAGCACAGTTAATTGAAGAAGTTGCTGCGTATGACGAAAACCTTTTAGAGAAATTCATGGAAGATGAAAGCTCTATTACTGAGGAAGAAATCAACAATGCATTAAGAAGAGCAACTATCGATATGGCTATCATCCCGATGTTGTGTGGTTCTTCATTTAAAAACAAAGGAGTTCAGTTCATGTTGGATTCAGTTTGTAAATTCTTGCCTTCTCCATTGGATAAAGAGGCAATTGAAGGAACAAATCCTGATACCGAGGAGCCAATTTCTCGTAAGCCATCTGTTACAGAGCCTTTCGCTGCTTTAGCATTTAAAATCGCTACTGACCCTTATGTTGGTCGTTTAGCATTCTTCAGAGCTTATTCCGGACGTTTGGACGCAGGTTCTTATGTGTTGAATAACCGTTCTGGAAATAAAGAGCGTATTTCCCGTATCTACCAAATGCACGCTAACAAACAAAATCCTATCGAATATATTGAGGCAGGAGATATTGGAGCTGCTGTTGGATTTAAAGATATCAAAACGGGTGATACCTTATCTGATGAGAAACACCCTATCGTATTAGAATCTATGGATTTCCCTGATCCGGTAATTGGTATCGCTGTTGAGCCTAAAACTAAGGCAGACGTTGATAAAATGGGTATGGCTTTAGCTAAATTAGCTGAAGAGGATCCTACGTTTACAGTGAGAACTGACCATGCTTCAGGACAAACTATTATTTCTGGTATGGGTGAGCTTCACTTAGACATTATTGTGGATCGTATGAGACGTGAGTTTAAAGTAGAAGTAAACCAAGGTGAGCCTCAGGTTGAGTACAAAGAAGCTTTCACAAGATCTGCTCAACACAGAGAAACTTACAAAAAACAGTCTGGTGGACGTGGTAAATTCGGTGATATCGTATTTAGAATTGAGCCTGCTGATGAAGTTGACGGAAAAGTGCCGGTTGGATTACAGTTCGTTAACGAAGTTAAAGGTGGTAACGTTCCTAAGGAATATATCCCGGCTGTAGAAAAAGGATTTAGAGAAGCTATGAAATCAGGTCCATTAGCTGGATATGAAGTTGATAGTTTAAAAGTTACTTTATTGGATGGATCTTTCCACCCGGTGGATTCCGATGCACTATCTTTCGAATTGGCTGCTAAAATGGGATATAAAGAGTCTGCTAAAGCTGCAGGAGCTGTTATCCTTGAGCCAATCATGAAATTAGAGGTATTAACTCCGGAAGAAAATATGGGTGATATTGTTGGGGATTTAAACCGTCGTAGAGGTCAGATCAACAACATGGATGATAGAAATGGTGCTAAAGTTGTTAAAGCTAGTGTGCCGCTTTCTGAAATGTTCGGATATGTAACAACATTGAGAACATTGTCTTCAGGTAGAGCAACTTCTACAATGGAGTTCTCTCACTATGCTGAAACGCCAAACAATATTTCTGAGGAAGTAATTAAAAAAGCAAAAGGTAACGCTTAATTTTTAGGAAAATGAGTCAAAAAATCAGAATAAAATTAAAGTCTTACGATCACAGCTTAGTAGACAAATCTGCTGAGAAAATCGTAAAAACTGTAAAGAGTACAGGTGCTGTGGTAACAGGTCCAATTCCGTTGCCAACACACAAAAAGATTTTCACTGTATTGCGTTCTCCGCACGTAAACAAAAAATCTAGAGAACAATTCGAAGTGAGTTCATACAAAAGATTATTAGATATCTACTCTTCATCTTCAAAAACAATTGATGCTCTAATGAAGTTAGAGTTACCAAGTGGAGTAGAGGTAGAGATCAAAGTGTGATAAAAATCGCATTTTAAAGTATTTAAGCATTAAGTTTTTTTATTTAAAACTTAATGCTTACTTTTGCGCACTCAAAAAATAAATATTTCAATAAGTAATTAATAATTAGTTTTATATGTCTGGGTTAATTGGTAGAAAAATCGGCATGACTAGTATTTTCGATGAAAACGGGAAAAACATTCCTTGTACAGTAATCGAAGCTGGGCCATGCGTTGTTACCCAAGTCAGAACCAATGAGGTTGACGGGTATGAAGCGTTACAACTTGGTTTCGATGACAAAACAGAAAAACACGCTACTAAAGCGGACTTAGGTCACTTTAAAAAAGCGGGTACTGTTGCGAAAAAGAAAGTCGTTGAATTCCAAGATTTTGTAACTGAACACAAATTAGGTGATGTGATCACTGTAGATTTGTTTGAAGAAGGTGAGTTTGTAGACGTACTAGGTGTGTCAAAAGGTAAAGGTTTCCAAGGGGTTGTTAAACGTCACGGTTTTGGTGGTGTTGGACAAGCTACTCATGGTCAGCACAACCGTTTGAGAGCGCCAGGTTCTGTTGGAGCATCATCTTATCCATCTAGAGTATTCAAAGGAATGCGTATGGCTGGAAGAACAGGAGGAGAAAATGTAACAGTTCAAAACCTTAGAGTTTTAAAAGTGGTTGCTGAAAAGAACTTACTTTTGGTTAAAGGAGCTATTCCTGGACACAAAAACTCTTACGTAATCATTCAAAAGTAATGGAAGTAAAAGTATTAGATATCAACGGAAAAGATACTGGAAGAAAAGTTCAACTTTCTGATTCAGTATTCGCAATTGAGCCTAATAATCACGCAGTATATCTTGATGTTAAACAATATTTAGCAAATCAAAGACAAGGTACTCACAAAGCTAAAGAAAGAGCTGAGGTTACTGGAAGTACGCGTAAGATTAAAAAACAAAAAGGAACCGGTACTGCTCGTGCAGGAAGTGTTAAGTCTCCTTTGTTTAAAGGTGGAGGTACAGTTTTTGGACCAAGACAAAGAAGTTATTCTTTCAAATTGAACAAAACTTTAAAGAGATTAGCTAGAAAATCTGCTTTCTCTATCAAAGCAAGTGAGTCCAATTTAGTAGTTCTTGAAGACTTTACTTTTGAAGCTCCAAACACTAAAAATTTCATTAATGTATTGAAAGCTTTAGGGTTAGAAAATAAAAAATCTTTATTTGTGTTGGGTGAATCAAATAAAAATGTATATTTGTCGTCACGCAATTTAAAGGCTTCTAGTGTTGTAACTACTTCAGAATTAAGTACTTATGCTATTTTAAATGCAAATAGTTTAGTGCTTTTGGAGGGTTCTTTAGAAGGAATTGAAGAAAATTTAAGCAAATAATAGGGTATGAGTATCATAATTAAACCTATCATTACTGAAAAAATTACCAAAGAGGGTGAAGTATTCAACCGCTTTGGTTTCGTTGTTGATAAGAAAGCAAACAAAATTCAGATCAAAAATGCAGTTGAGGCTGCTTACGGAGTGAATGTAGTTGCTGTAAACACAATGAATTACAGAGCTGATAGAACGGTTAAATTTACTAAGAGTGGTTTAATCAGTGGAAAGACTAATGCTTACAAAAAAGCAATTGTTCAAGTACAAGAAGGAGAAACAATAGATTTTTATAATAATATCTAATAGAACATGTCAGTTAGAAAATTAAAACCTATTACCCCGGGTCAGCGTTTTAGAGTTGTTAATAGCTTTGACACTATTACAACTGA
The DNA here is from genome assembly GCF_013389455.1 of Flavobacterium inviolabile. Taxonomy (NCBI): domain Bacteria; kingdom Pseudomonadati; phylum Bacteroidota; class Flavobacteriia; order Flavobacteriales; family Flavobacteriaceae; genus Flavobacterium; species Flavobacterium inviolabile. The sequence goes on from NZ_CP058278.1 coordinate 1,568,309, forward strand.
TAAGCCGGAGCGTTCTTTGATCGCACCGAAAAAAAACTCTGGAGGTAGAAATAGTCAAGGAAAGATGACCATGCGCTACACAGGTGGTGGTCACAAACAAAAGTATCGTATTGTTGATTTCAAAAGAACTAAAGTTGGAATTCCGGCTACAGTGAAAACAATCGAATACGATCCGAATCGTTCAGCGTTCATTTCGTTATTGTACTATGCAGATGGTGCTAAAACGTATATCATCGCTCAAAATGGTTTACAAGTGGGACAAACTGTAGTTTCTGGTCCTGAAGCGGCTCCAGAAATTGGTAATACTTTACCTTTAAGTAAAATTCCTCTAGGAACTGTTATTTCTTGTATTGAGTTAAGACCTGGTCAGGGAGCTGTTATTGCTCGTTCTGCTGGTACTTTTGCTCAATTAATGGCGAGAGACGGTAAATATGCTACAATTAAAATGCCTTCAGGTGAAACAAGATTAATCTTGTTAACTTGTTCTGCAACTATTGGAGCAGTATCTAACTCAGATCATCAATTAGTTGTATCAGGAAAAGCTGGTAGATCTAGATGGTTAGGAAGAAGACCGAGAACAAGACCGGTTGCAATGAACCCAGTAGATCACCCGATGGGTGGTGGTGAAGGACGTTCTTCTGGAGGTCACCCACGTTCTAGAAAAGGTTTACCTGCTAAAGGTTATAGAACTCGTTCTAAAGTTAATCCGAGTAATAAGTATATCGTAGAACGTAGAAAGAAATAATAAGTAAGATATGGCACGTTCATTAAAAAAAGGACCTTTTGTACACTATAAATTAGATAAGAAAGTTCAGGAAAATATCGAAAAAGGTAATAAAGGAGTTGTTAAGACTTGGTCTAGAGCTTCAATGATTACTCCGGATTTTGTTGGACAAACTATCGCAGTTCACAACGGTCGTCAATTTGTACCTGTTTACGTAACAGAAAACATGGTAGGTCATAAATTAGGAGAGTTTTCACCAACAAGATCTTTTAGAGGTCATGCTGGAGCAAAAAATAAAGGTAAAAAATAATAAGAAGCTATGGGAGTTCGTAAAAGAGAAAGAGCCGAGCAGATTAAAGAAGCTAACAAGCAAATTGCATTTGCTAAGCTGAATAACTGCCCTACTTCACCTAGAAAAATGCGCTTAGTGGCAGATTTAGTTAGAGGTCAGAAGGTAGAAAAAGCTCTTAATATATTAAGATTTAGTTCAAAAGAAGCTTCTCGCAAATTAGAGAAATTGTTGTTATCGGCTATTGCTAACTGGCAAGCTAAAAACGCAGACGCTAATATGGAAGAAGCAGGCTTATTTGTAAAAGAGATCCGTGTTGATGGTGGTATGATGTTGAAAAGACTTCGTCCGGCTCCACAAGGTCGCGCACACAGAATCAGAAAACGTTCTAACCACGTTACAATCGTGATTGGAGATATTAATAACACACAAAGCAATTAATAAAGATGGGACAAAAGACAAATCCAATCGGAAATCGCCTTGGTATCATCAGAGGATGGGATTCTAACTGGTATGGTGGAAATGACTACGGTGATAAACTTGCCGAAGATCACAAAATCAGAAAGTACATTCATGCTCGTTTATCAAAAGCTAGTGTATCTAAAGTAATCATCGAGAGAACTTTGAAACTTGTAACCGTTACTATCACTACTGCCAGACCTGGTATCATTATCGGAAAAGGTGGTCAAGAGGTAGACAAGTTAAAAGAAGAACTTAAGAAAATTACTGACAAAGAGGTTCAAATTAACATCTTTGAAATTAAAAGACCTGAACTTGATGCTTACTTAGTAGGTACAAGTATCGCTCGTCAGATTGAAAGTCGTATTTCTTACAGACGTGCAATTAAAATGGCTATTGCTGCTGCTATGCGTATGAACGCTGAAGGTATCAAAGTTATGATTTCTGGTCGTTTGAACGGAGCTGAAATGGCACGTTCAGAAATGTTCAAAGAAGGACGTATTCCTCTATCAACTTTCAGAGCTGACATCGATTACTCACTAGCTGAAGCACATACTACTTATGGTAGAATGGGTATCAAAGTGTGGATCATGAAAGGTGAAGTTTACGGAAAAAGAGATCTTTCCCCGTTAGTAGGTATGGACAAAAAACAGTCTAAATCTACAGGATCTTCTTCTTCTCCAAAAGGAAATGGTAGACCTAACCAACGCAAAAGAAAGTAATTTTTAAACTAAAGAAAAATGTTACAGCCTAAAAGAACAAAATACCGTAAGGTACAGAAAGGTAAAATGAAAGGCATTTCTCAAAGAGGACATGAACTTTCTAATGGAATGTTTGGTATCAAATCTTTAGATTCGTCATTTATTACTTCTCGTCAAATCGAAGCTGCGCGTATTGCTGCAACTCGTTACATGAAAAGAGAGGGACAATTATGGATTAAAATTTTCCCAGATAAACCTATCACCAAGAAACCTCTTGAAGTACGTATGGGTAAAGGTAAAGGTGCAGTTGAATACTGGGCTGCAGTTGTGAAACCTGGAAGAATTATGTTTGAAGTTGGAGGAGTTCCTCTTTCTGTTGCAAAAGAGGCTTTACGTCTTGCTGCACAAAAACTTCCTGTTAAAACTAAGTTTATCGTTGCTAGAGATTTCGAAGCATAATCAATTTTTATTATGAAACAATCAGAAATTAAGAATCTATCTGCAGCTGAGTTACAAGGACAACTTAGTCAGTTAAAGAAGACATATGCCGACCTAAAAACAGCTCACGCTATTTCTCCAATTGAAAACCCGTTACAGTTAAGAACTGTAAGAAGATCGATTGCTAGAGTTGCCTCTGAGCTAAGCAAAAGAGAGTTACAATAATTGTATTCTGCTGAAAGATGGAAAAAAGAAATTTAAGAAAAGAAAGAATAGGTGTAGTTACAAGCAACAAAATGGAAAAATCTATTGTTGTTTCTGAAACAAGAAGAGTAAAACACCCGTTATATGGTAAGTTCGTGTTAAAGACTAAAAAATATGTTGCGCACGACGAAACAAACGATTGCAATATTGGAGATACTGTAAGAATTATGGAGACACGTCCATTAAGTAAATCTAAATGTTGGAGATTAGTTGAAATCATTGAAAGAGCGAAGTAATTATGGTACAACAAGAATCTAGATTAAAAGTAGCAGATAACACGGGAGCTAAAGAAGTTTTAACTATCCGTGTTTTAGGAGGAACGAAACGTCGTTATGCCTCTGTTGGAGATAAAATTGTAGTGTCAATTAAAGATGCAACACCAAACGGAAACGTTAAGAAAGGTGCTGTATCCACTGCAGTTGTTGTACGTACCAAAAAAGAAGTGAGAAGAGCCGACGGTTCATACATCAGATTTGACGATAACGCTTGCGTATTGTTAAATGCTGCTGGTGAAATGAGAGGAACTCGTGTTTTTGGTCCTGTAGCAAGAGAACTTCGTGAAAAACAATTCATGAAAATTGTATCATTAGCACCAGAAGTGCTTTAATTCGTTGTAAAAATGATAAAGCTAAAAATTAAATCAGGAGATATCGTAAAAGTAATCGCTGGAGACCATAAAGGTGCTGAAGGTAAAGTTTTACGTGTACTTCGCGAGAAAAATAAAGCGGTAGTTGAAGGTGTTAACATGGTTTCGAAACATACTAAACCAAGTGCAAAAAACCCTCAAGGTGGTATCGTTAAAAAAGAAGCTCCAATTCATATCTCTAATATCGCTCTAGTTGATCCTAAAACTAAGGAAGCAACAAGAGTAGGAGTTAAAGTAGAAGGAGATAAGAAAGTGAGATTTTCAAAAAAATCTAATCAAGTATTATAGTGATGGCTTATATACCTAGACTAAAAGAAGAATATAAGAGCAGAGTAATTGCTGCTCTTACAGAAGAGTACGGTTACAAAAACGTTATGCAGGTTCCTAAACTTGAAAAAATCGTTGTAAGCCGTGGTGTTGGTGCAGCTGTATCAGATAAGAAATTAGTTGATCATGCAGTTGAAGAATTAACAAAAATTACAGGTCAAAAAGCAGTATCTACCATTTCTAAAAAAGACGTTGCGTCTTTCAAATTAAGAAAAGGTATGCCAATTGGTGCTAAAGTAACTTTACGTGGAGAAAGAATGTATGAATTCTTAGATCGTTTGATCACTTCTGCATTACCACGTGTAAGAGATTTCGGTGGTATCAAAGCAACTGGATTTGATGGTAGAGGTAATTATAACCTAGGAGTTTTGGAGCAAATCATTTTCCCTGAAATTGATATTGACAAAGTAAACAAAATTGCTGGTTTCGATATTACTTTTGTAACTTCAGCATCAACAGATAAAGAAGCGAAGTCATTATTAGTACAATTAGGATTACCTTTTAAAAAGAATTAAGTTATGGCTAAAGAATCAATGAAAGCCCGCGAGGTAAAAAGACAAGCGTTGGTAGACAAGTATGCTGAAAAAAGAAAAGCTTTGTTAGAAGCTGGAGATTATGAAGGTTTACAAAAGTTACCAAAAAATGCTTCTCCTGTTCGTTTACACAATCGTTGTAAATTAACCGGAAGACCAAGAGGGTATATGCGTCAATTCGGTATTTCACGTGTAACTTTCCGTGAAATGGCTAATAATGGATTGATTCCAGGGGTTAGAAAAGCTAGCTGGTAATATAAAAGAATTATAAATTGATTAAAGGTTCGGTAAATGAGTATTTACCGAAAACCATAATCGCAAATTAATACATATGTATACAGATCCTATTGCAGATTTTTTGACAAGAGTTAGAAATGCGGTACGTGCTAACCACAAAGTGGTTGAAATTCCTGCTTCTAATTTGAAAAAAGAAATCACAAAGATTTTATTTGATCAAGGCTATATTTTAAGCTACAAATTTGATGACAGTACTGTTCAAGGTACCATCAAAATCGCTCTTAAGTATGATAAAGAAACTAAAGAGTCTGTAATTAAAGATATCCAAAGAATTAGTAAACCAGGTTTACGTAAGTACGCTGGTGCTGCTAACCTACCGAGAATCTTAAACGGTTTAGGTATTGCTATCGTTTCTACATCAAAAGGTTTGATGACTGGAAAACAAGCGAAGCAATTAAATGTTGGTGGTGAAGTAATTTGTTACGTATACTAATTAAAAGACTTACACATGTCAAGAATAGGTAAAAATCCAATTGTAATTCCAGCTGGCGTAACTGTAGAAGTTAAAGAAGGTGTAGTTACAGTAAAAGGAAAATTAGGTGAACTTACTCAGGAATTTTCAGATGTATCTGTTAAAATTGAGGATGGTCAAGTAATCGTTGAGAGATCTTCTGATCATAAAGATCAAAGAGCAAAGCACGGTTTATACAGAGCTTTAATCAGCAATATGATTGTTGGTGTTGCTGAAGGATTTACAAAACAATTAGAATTAGTTGGAGTTGGATATAGAGCATCAAATCAAGGTCAAAGACTTGATGTTGCTTTAGGTTTCTCTCACAACATCGTTCTTGAAGTAGTTCCAGAAGTAATTGTAGAAACAGTTTCTGAGAAAGGTAAAAACCCAATCATTAAGTTAGCTTCACACGACAAACAACTTTTAGGTCAAGTTGCGGCAAAGATTCGTTCTTTCCGTAAGCCTGAACCATACAAAGGAAAAGGTGTTAAATTTGTGGGTGAAGTATTAAGAAGAAAAGCAGGTAAATCAGCTTAAAAATTAAGACTATGTCATTAACAAAATCTGAAAGAAGACAAAGAATACAGTTCAGAATCAGAAAGATTGTAAGCGGAACTGCTGCTAAACCAAGACTTTCTGTTTTTAGATCTAATAAAGAAATCTATGCGCAAATCATAGATGACGTTAACGGTGTAACCTTAGTTGCAGCTTCTTCAAGAGAGAACGGAGTAACTAAAGGAACGAACGTAGAAACAGCTGCTGCAGTTGGAAAACTAATTGCAGAGAAAGCTTTGAAAGCAGGTATTGATACCATCACTTTCGATAGAGGTGGTTATTTATACCATGGACGTGTTAAATCATTAGCCGAAGGAGCTAGAGAAGCTGGACTTAAATTCTAAGAATTATGTATCATAATTATAAAAATGTAGAACTAGTAAAACCAAGTGGTCTTGAATTAAAAGACCGTTTGGTAAGTGTTAATCGTGTTACTAAAGTTACAAAAGGTGGTAGAGCTTTCGGTTTTTCTGCTATTGTAGTTGTAGGAGACGAAAACGGTGTAGTAGGTCATGGTCTAGGTAAATCTAAAGATGTGTCTGAAGCTATTGCTAAAGCAGTAGAAGATGCAAAGAAGAATCTGGTTAGAATTCCTTTGGCAAGTCATACTATTCCTCACGAACAAAAAGGTAAATTTGGTGGAGCACGTGTATTCTTGATGCCTGCATCACATGGTACCGGAGTTATTGCTGGTGGTTCTGTAAGAGCCGTAGTAGAATCTTTAGGTATTCATGATGTATTGTCAAAATCACAAGGTTCATCAAACCCACACAATGTTGTTAAAGCTACTTTTGATGCTTTATTACAATTGAGAAGTGCTCACACTGTTGCAAAACAAAGAGGTATTTCTTTAGAGAAAGTATTCAAAGGTTAATTCAAGGAAATTATGGCAAAAATTAAAGTAAAACAAGTAAAAAGTCAAATCAACTGTCCTCTTACACAAAAGAGAACATTAGAAGCTTTAGGTCTTCGTAGATTAGGACAAGTTGTTGAGCATGAAGCAACTTCTGCTATCCTTGGAATGGTAAATAAAGTTCAACACTTAGTTTCTGTAGAAGAAACTAAATAATAACAGTATTCGTTATGAATTTAAGTAATTTACAACCAGCTGAAGGGTCAACACACAATCAAAATAAAAGATTAGGTAGAGGAGAAGGTTCTGGTAAAGGTGGTACTGCTGCACGTGGTCACAAAGGAGCTAAATCTCGTTCTGGTTATTCTAAAAAGATTGGTTTTGAAGGAGGTCAAATGCCTTTACAAAGACGTGTACCTAAGTTTGGTTTCAAAAACATCAACCGAGTAGAGTACCAGGGTGTTAATTTAGACACACTTCAATTATTAGTTGATAATGGAGTTGTTACTGATACTGTTGATTTTTCAGTTTTAGTAGACAATCGTTTAGCAACAAAAAATAGCTTAGTAAAGATTTTAGGAAGAGGAGAGCTTAAAGCAAAACTAAAAGTAACTGCTCACAAATTTACTGCTACTGCAAAAGCGGCTATCGAGGCTGCAGGTGGAGAAGTAGTAACTTTATAATCTTTATAGACAGATGAAGAAATTTATAGAATCATTAGTAAATGTTTGGAAGATAGAAGAACTAAAAAATAAAATTTTAGTTACTCTAGGATTGTTATTAGTTTATCGTTTAGGTGCGCAAGTAACACTTCCAGGTATTGATGCTACTAAATTGCAAAGTTTATCTAGTCAAACAGATCAAGGTATTGGTTGGTTAATCAATGTATTTACAGGTGGTGCGTTCTCGCAGGCATCTGTATTTGCATTGGGTATCATGCCGTATATTTCAGCGTCAATTGTAGTTCAGTTAATGGGAATCGCGGTTCCTTATTTACAGAAACTACAAAAAGACGGTGAGAGCGGAAGAAAAAAGATCAACCAAATCACAAGATGGTTAACTATTGGTATTACCCTATTGCAAGGTCCAGGTTATATTTATAACTTGTATAAACAATTGCCTGCTGATGCCTTTTTATTAGGATTTAGTTCATTCTCATTCTTATTCTCATCTGTAATCATCTTAGTTACAGGTACGATTTTTGCAATGTGGTTAGGTGAAAAAATTACTGATAAAGGTATTGGAAACGGTATTTCTTTGTTGATCATGGTGGGTATTCTTGCCCGATTGCCTCAGGCTTTCATTCAGGAATTCTCTTCCCGTGTAACAGAAAATAACGGAGGGCCTATGCTTATCGTTTTAGAAGTAATTATTTGGTTATTAATCATCATTGCTTGTATTTTATTAACCATGGCTGTTAGAAAAATACCGGTACAATACGCTCGTCGTACAACAGCCGGAGATTTCGAACAGGACATGATGGGAGGTAACAGACAATGGATTCCTTTAAAGCTTAATGCTTCAGGAGTTATGCCGATTATCTTCGCACAAGCAATTATGTTTATTCCTGCTGCAGTTGCTGGTTTGTCAACTTCAGATGCGGCTCAAACTATCACTACGAGCTTCCAAAATATCTTTGGATGGCAGTATAATTTAGTTTTTGCCTTATTAATCATAATTTTTACTTACTTTTACACCGCAATTACAGTACCTACAAATAAAATGGCAGATGATCTGAAGCGTAGCGGAGGTTTCATCCCTGGAATTCGTCCGGGTGTTGAAACAGGAGACTACCTGGATAAAATCATGTCACTTATAACTTTTCCAGGTTCGTTATTCTTGGCTTTAATAGCTGTGTTCCCAGCTATTGCAGTAAGCCTTTTAGGAGTACAACAAGGGTGGGCAATGTTTTATGGCGGAACATCGTTACTTATTATGGTGGGTGTTGCAATTGATACTATTCAACAAATAAATTCTTATTTATTGAATAAACATTATGATGGTTTGATGAAAAGTGGTAAAAATAGAAAAGCAGTAGCTTAATTTTTATGGCAAAACAATCAGCAATAGAACAAGACGGATCAATCATTGAAGCATTGTCAAATGCGATGTTCCGTGTAGAATTAGAAAATGGACACATAGTAATTGCTCATATCTCTGGTAAAATGCGTATGCATTATATCAAATTATTACCTGGTGATAAAGTGAAGTTAGAGATGAGCCCTTACGATTTGTCTAAAGCAAGAATTACTTATAGATACTAAAGGCTATTAAAATGAAAGTAAGAGCATCAGTTAAAAAAAGAAGTGCCGAGTGCATTATTGTGCGTAGAAAAGGAAGATTATACGTTATTAATAAAAAGAATCCTAGATTTAAACAAAGACAAGGATAGTTATGGCAAGAATTGCAGGGGTAGATATACCTAAAAACAAAAGAGGAATCATCGCTTTAACCTATATCTTCGGAATTGGGAATAGTAGAGCTAAAGAGATTTTAGAAAAAGCTAACGTAAGCGAAGATAAAAAAGTTCAAGACTGGAATGATGACGAGATCGGAGCGATCCGTGAAGCCGTTTCTTATTTCAAGATTGAAGGTGAATTACGTTCTGAGATTTCATTAAACATCAAACGTTTAATGGATATCGGATGTTATAGAGGAATTCGTCACAGAGCTGGACTTCCATTAAGAGGTCAAAGAACTAAGAACAACTCTAGAACAAGAAAAGGTAAAAGAAAAACTGTTGCTAACAAGAAAAAAGCAACTAAATAATAAGTAGTAGTATGGCTAAGGCAAGTACAAAAAAACGTAAAGTTATCGTTGAATCAACAGGCGAAGCTCATATTAATGCTACCTTTAACAACATCATCATCTCGTTAACAAACAAGAAAGGTGAAGTTATTTCTTGGTCTTCAGCTGGTAAAATGGGCTTTAGAGGTTCTAAAAAGAACACTCCTTATGCAGCTCAAATGGCAGCAGAAGATTGTAGCAAAGTAGCGTTAGAAGCAGGTCTTAAAAAAGTAAAAGTTTACGTAAAAGGTCCTGGAAATGGTAGAGAATCTGCCATCAGATCTCTTCATAACGGAGGAATAGAAGTTACAGAAATTATTGATGTAACTCCAATGCCACACAATGGTTGTCGTCCTCCAAAAAGAAGAAGAGTTTAATTATAATAGTATAACCTAAGGTAGGAATAAGATTATCGGAGGAAAGACCTGAATTCATAATCCCTACCTTTTTTTAATTTTTAGCAATGGCAAGATATACTGGTCCACAAACTAAAATTGCTCGTAAATTTGGCGAAGCAATCTTCGGAGATGATAAAGCCTTCGAAAAAAGAAATTACCCTCCAGGGCAACATGGTTTAGCGAAAAAAAGAGGTAAAAAATCTGAGTACGCTATTCAGTTAATGGAAAAGCAAAAAGCTAAGTACACTTACGGAATTTTAGAACGTCAGTTCAGAAGTTTGTTTGAAAAAGCATCTGCATCAAGAGGTGTTACAGGTGAAGTTTTAATCCAATTATGTGAGTCAAGACTTGATAACGTAGTATACAGAATGGGTATCGCTCCTTCTCGTCGTGCTGCACGTCAAATCGTTTCTCACAGACATATCACGGTTAATGGAGAAGTAGTAAACATTCCTTCTTATCACTTAAAACCTGGTGACAAAGTTGCAGTTCGTGAAAAATCAAAATCTCTTGAAGCTATCGAACGTTCGTTATCTAATTCTAGCACTGTTTACGAATGGATTACTTGGAACAATGAAACTAAAGAAGGTACTTTCGTTTCTGTACCTGCTAGACTTCAGATTCCAGAAAACATTAAGGAGCAGTTAATCGTAGAGTTGTACAACAAATAATAATTAGACATCAGTCGAAATAAATATGGCAATATTTAATTTTCAAAAGCCCGATAAAGTTATCATGATCGATTCAACCGATTTTGAAGGTAAATTTGAATTTAGACCTTTAGAACCGGGATATGGATTGACTGTTGGTAACGCATTAAGACGTGTTTTGCTTTCTTCTTTAGAAGGATATGCAATCACTTCGGTTCGTATTGAAGGAGTGGATCACGAATTCTCTACAATATCAGGAGTGGTTGAAGATGTAACAGAAATTATATTGAATCTTAAACAAGTACGTTTCAAACGTCAGATCGAAGATATCGATAACGAATCTGTTTCTATCTCTTTTTCAGGTAAGGATCAATTGACAGCTGGAGATTTTCAAAAGTTTATCTCTGGTTTTCAGGTACTAAACCCGGATTTGGTTATCTGCAACCTTGATAGCAAAATTACCATAAACATGGAATTAACTATTGAGAAAGGTCGTGGTTACGTTCCTGCAGAAGAAAACAAAAAACAAAACGCACCTATAGGAACTATTTTTACAGATTCTATTTACACACCAGTAAAGAACGTAAAATATTCAATAGAAAATTTCCGTGTTGAGCAAAAAACTGACTACGAAAAATTAGTTTTTGAAATCATTACAGATGGTTCTATTCACCCTAAAGATGCATTAACAGAAGCAGCTAAAACGTTGATTCATCACTTTATGTTGTTCTCTGACGAAAGAATTACACTTGAGGCTGATGAAATTGCACAAACAGAATCGTATGATGAAGAGTCATTACATATGAGACAATTGCTTAAAACTAAGCTTGTTGATATGGACTTATCTGTAAGAGCATTAAATTGTTTAAAAGCGGCTGAAGTTGATACACTTGGCGATTTAGTATCATTTAATAAAAATGATCTGATGAAGTTCCGTAATTTCGGTAAAAAATCATTAACAGAACTTGATGAATTAGTTGCTGTTAAAGGTCTTACTTTCGGGATGGATTTAACTAAATATAAATTAGATAAAGAATAATCTAGTCCGCTTTATGCGCGATTAAATTGTATAGCAATGAGACACGGAAAAAAAATAAATCATTTAAGCAGACAGTCAGGACATAGAAAATCTATGTTGGCTAATATGGCTTGTTCTCTAATCGAGCACAAGCGTATCAATACTACTGTTGCTAAAGCTAAAGCTTTAAAGCAATTTGTAGAACCATTGGTAACGAAATCTAAAGAAGATACTACTCACAATCGTCGTGTTGTTTTCTCTTATTTGAGAAACAAATATGCGGTTACTGAATTGTTCAGAGAAGTTGCAGCAAAAGTTGGAGATCGTCCGGGTGGATATACTCGTATTATTAAATTGGGTAACCGTCTTGGAGATAACGCTGATATGGCAATGATCGAACTTGTAGATTTCAACGAATTGTACAACGGAGGTAAAAAAGAAGTTAAGAAAGCAACTACCCGTCGTGGTAGAGCAAAAAAAGCTGAAACAACTGCTGAAGCTCCCGCTGCTGATACTACTGAAAATACAGAAGTTACTGAATAATCATGAAACAATTGATTCTTCAATAAAAAATAAGGATGAACTTTTTAAGTTTGTCCTTTTTTTTTGCCCTTTTGAAACCGTTTGAGCCACTAGCACGCATAATTATAAAATCTTTTTTACTTGTTTTAATCGAATCGTTTCAGAAAGAAATAATTTAGATTAAATTTGCAAAATTTTACAACACAACAAAAAATGAAATATTCAAATCGAAATCAAGCCATCCTTTTATTAAGCGACGGAACTGTTTTTTATGGTAAATCCATAGGAATCGAAGGAACTACCTTCGGCGAAGTCTGTTTTAATACCGGAATGACGGGATATCAGGAAATTTTTACAGACCCTTCTTATTTTGGTCAATTAATGGTAGCTACCAATGCTCATATCGGTAACTACGGAGTTCATGAAGACGAAGTTGATTCAGACGGGATCAAAATTGCCGGACTGGTATGCAAAAACTTTAGTTTTAATTATTCAAGACCTGATGCTTCTGAAAGTCTTTTCGATTATTTCGATAAAGTAAAACTGGTTGCCATTTCCGATGTCGATACCAGAGCTTTAGTGAGCTATATCCGTGACAACGGTGCCATGAATGCAGTGATCTGTACAGATGGTACACCGCTTGAAGATTTGAAAAAACAACTGGCTGCAGTTCCGAATATGAAAGGTCTGGAACTGGCTTCTACCGTTTCTACTAAAGAGGCATATTACTTTGGTGACGAAAAGGCAACCTACAAAATTGCCGCACTCGACCTTGGAATCAAAACCAATATCCTGCGATGCCTGGCAGAAAGAGATGCTTATATTAAAGTATTCCCTTATAATGCTTCTTTTGAAGAGCTGAAAGCATTTAATCCTGACGGTTACTTTTTGTCGAACGGACCTGGTGATCCGGATCCGTTAAAAGAGGTACAGGAAGTGGCACGCCAGATTTTAGCAACCGATACACCTGTTTTCGGAATTTGTTTGGGACACCAGATCATTGCCCTGGCAAATGGTATCTCAACCTATAAAATGTTTAACGGTCACAGAGGGATTAATCACCCTGTAATGAATGTTATTACCAATAAAGGGGAAATTACCTCACAGAACCATGGTTTTGCAGTGGTACGTGAAGAATTGGAAAAACACCCGGATTTTGAAATAACACATGTTCACCTGAACGACGGCACTGTTGCGGGTATGCGTATGAAAAACAAAAGCTGTTTCTCGGTACAATACCACCCGGAAGCAAGTCCCGGACCTCACGATGCACGTTATTTATTTGACCAATTCATCGAAAATATTAAATTAGCTAAAAAATAAATTCGTTACACGCCTAACGAAAGAAGTTAACCAAATTAAAGTATCAGATTATGAGCATGATTATAAAAGTTCACGCAAGACAAATATTAGATTCAAGAGGTAATCCTACCGTAGAAGTAGATGTATATACAGAAAATGGTGTTTTAGGAAGAGCAGCAGTGCCTTCCGGAGCATCAACCGGAGAACATGAGGCAGTAGAATTGCGCGATGGCGGAAAAGCCTACATGGGTAAAGGGGTTTTAAAAGCAGTTGAAAATGTAAATACGACTATTGCTTCGGAAATTGTTGGGATGTCGGTTTTTGAGCAAAATGCGATTGATAAAATGATGATTGAATTGGATGGAACACCAAACAAATCCAATTTAGGAGCAAACGCTATTTTAGGAGTATCGCTGGCAGTGGCAAAAGCAGCTGCTAACGAATTGGGAATGCCGTTGTATCGTTATGTTGGTGGTGTATCTGCCAATACCTTGCCGGTACCGATGATGAACATTATTAACGGAGGATCACATTCTGATGCGCCTATCGCTTTTCAGGAATTTATGATCATGCCGGTAAAAGCTCAGAACTTTACACATGCCATGCAAATGGGTACGGAAATATTCCATAATCTTAAAAAAGTATTACACGACAGAAAATTAAGTACTGCTGTTGGCGATGAAGGTGGTTTTGCACCAAATTTAGCCGGAGGTACCGAAGATGCTCTGGATTCTATTAAATTAGCAGTAGAAAATGCAGGTTATACTTTCGGGGAAGATATTAAAATTGCTTTGGACTGTGCTGCTTCTGAATTTTATGTAGACGGAAAATACGATTACACTAAATTTGAAGGCGCCACCGGGAAAATCAGAACCTCAGAAGAGCAGGCGGCTTATTTGGCTGAATTAGCAGCTAAATACCCGATTATTTCAATCGAAGACGGGATGTATGAAGACGACTGGAACGGCTGGAAACTGTTAACAGAGAAAATCGGTGATAAAGTACAATTGGTAGGGGACGATTTGTTTGTAACAAACGTACAACGCCTGTCAAGAGGAATTGAAGAGAATATTGCCAATTCTATTTTAATTAAAGTAAACCAGATCGGAACCTTAACCGAAACGATTGCAGCGGTAAACATGGCACATAATGCCGGATATACTTCTGTAATGTCACACCGCTCCGGAGAAACGGAAGACAATACTATTGCCGACCTGGCTGTGGCGTTAAATTGCGGTCAGATCAAAACCGGATCGGCTTCCCGTTCAGATCGTATGGCAAAATACAATCAATTGCTTAGAATAGAAGAAGAATTAGCCGAAGTGGCTTATTTCCCTCAGGAAAGAGCTTTTAAAGTGAAATAAGGCAATTAAAACGATATTTGAAAAAACCTGATAGTTATTATCAGGTTTTTTTGTTTGTAAAAGGGAATTCCTGTGATAAAGCTAACTTTTTTAAGGGATAAATAACGGTTTGAAAGAACCTGTATTTTGAGGCCGGTTTTCCGGTGGTTAAAAATGTGAAAAATGTAATTTTTACCCCCAATTTTTACGGAATAATTAACGATTTCCTTATGTGATTTTCTTGAGATATCCGTTGGAATTTCTTAAATTCGCAGATAACAAAAATATTTTACATTTAATTCCTAATACAAACATGTCAAAAACTGCAATATTAGAAATTGATGGCAACAAATATGAATTTCCGGTAATCGAAGGAAGTGAGAAAGAGGTTGCTATCGATATTGAGAAATTACGTGCTGCAACTGGCGCGATTACGCTTGATCCGGGGTATAAAAATTCAGGATCTTGTAAGAGTGAAATTACTTTCCTTGACGGAGAAGAAGGTATCCTTCGTTACAGAGGTTATGCTATTGAAGATTTAGCTGAGAAAGCCAACTTTTTAGAAGTTTCTTATTTGGTTATTTTCGGTGAATTGCCAACAGCTGCTCAGTTAGAAAAATTCGAAAACGATATTCGAAAATATACTTTGGTAAATGAAGAAATGAAAAACATCATTGATGGTTTTCCTAAAACGGCTCATCCAATGGGTGTTTTATCTTCATTGACAAGTGCTTTAACCGCATTTAATCCGAAAGTTGTCAATGTAGAAAACGAAGACGAAATGTACACTGCTGTTTGTAAAACAATGGGTAAATTTTTAGTTTTAGCTACATGGACTTTCAGAAAAACATCTGGTTTCCCATTAAACTACTACGATAACACCAAAGGTTATGTAGAGAACTTTTTACGTTTAATGTTCGAATTGCCAACAAGTCCTTATACAATTAACCCGGTTATCGTGGATGCATTGGATAAATTGTTTATCCTACATGCTGATCACGAACAAAACTGTTCTACTTCAACTGTGAGAATGGTTGGATCTTCACATGCAGGTTTATTCGCTTCCATTTCGGCAGGAGTTTCCGCTTTATGGGGACCACTTCACGGAGGAGCAAATCAGGCGGTATTGGAAATGCTGGAAGAAATCCAGAAAGATGGTGGTGATGCAGATAAATACCTTGCAAAAGCGAAAGATAAGAACGATCCTTTCCGTTTAATGGGATTTGGTCACCGTGTGTACAAAAACTTCGATCCGCGTGCTAAAATCATTAAAAAAGCTGCAGATGAAGTATTGGCAACATTAGGTGTTAATGACCCAATCTTAAACATCGCTAAAAAACTTGAAGAATCTGCTTTACAGGATGAGTATTTCAAATCAAGAAACCTGTATCCAAACGTAGATTTCTATTCCGGAATTATCTACCGTGCTTTAGGAATCCCTACGGATATGTTTACGGTACTTTTTGCTATCGGACGCCTTCCGGGATGGATTGCACAATGGAGAGAAATGCGTGTTAACAAAGAACCTATCGGTCGTCCGCGTCAGGTATATGTTGGACACCCGTTGCGTTCTTTTAAACCAATGAACGAAAGATAGTAAGCTGTCAATATTGAATAAAAAAAGCCCTGAAGTACTTCGGGGCTTTTTTATTGCTTTATTCTGCCGGTTTTTCTGCCTCTTCAGCGGCATCACTGGTTACCTCTTCAATTTTGTTTTCCGTCTTCTCGATCACGTCCGATAAAGCTTCTTTAGCATCCGTAGCCTTGTCTTCGATCCACTCGCCGGCATCGGCTATTTTTTCTTTGGCAGTATCGATAAAATCATTGACTTTTTCCGAAACACCCATTTCCTCCAGTTTTTGAGAAGCGCTGTCGGCTACTTCCGAAACTTTTTCTACTACATCCTCCGTGAAGGATTCTACCTTGTCAACCGCGGTATCGGCTGTGCTGCTGACCTTATCTCCTAAATCTTCCGTACTCTGCTTTGCTTTTCCGAAAAGTGAACTAAAAAAACTCGATAATCCCATAATTTTATATTTTTAAAAGTAAATGTATTAAAAAAAATAATATTTGTCAGCTTTTTAAAAGTATACTTGACGATTATTTGGTGTTGAAACAGAGCGAATTAAGGATAAATTAACACTGTAATGCTTAGATTTCAAGGGGAGTTTTTCGTTTATCAAAGCCCTTTGTTTATATTTGCCAAAAGCCAAAAGCTATGTTGAATTTAAATGTAAAAAACGAAACGTCACGGCTTAGAGCCGTAGTTTTAGGAACAGCCGTAAACAATGGACCAACGCCCTCGATAGAGGAAGCGTATGATCCGAAATCATTAGAGCATATAAAAGCAGGGACCTATCCGGTTGAAGCAGATATGGTGAAAGAAATGCAGGCTCTTGATGAAGTTTTTCAGAAATATGAAGTAAAAGTCTTCCGCCCGGAAATAATTGAAAACTACAACCAGATTTTTTCCAGAGATATTGGGTTCGTTATTGACGATGTTTTTGTAAAAGCAAACATTTTACCCGACAGAGAAAGAGAATTGGATGCTATCCAGTATGTAATAGATCAGATTGATCCCAAAAAAGTTGTTCGCCCGCCGGAAGAAGTACACATTGAAGGTGGCGATGTAATGGTTTGGAACGACTATGTTTTTATAGGAACTTATAAAGGAAGCGATTATAAAGACTATATCACGGCAAGAACCAATATGGCCGGTGTGAACTATATTAAAAAACTATTCCCGCATAAAATCGTAAAAGAATTTGATCTGGTAAAATCGAAGATCGAACCAAGAGATAATGCACTGCACCTGGATTGTTGTTTCCAGCCGGTAGGAACAGATAAAGGAATCATTTATAAAAGCGGATTCAGAGAAGAAGCGGACTATATGTTTTTAGTGAACCTTTTTGGTAAAGAAAACCTGTTCCACATTGAGCGGGAGGAAATGTATTATATGTTTTCAAATGTGTTTTCTATTGCGCCGGATGTTGTGGTTTCGGAAAGAAATTTTACAAGATTGAATAATTGGCTGAGAAGTAAGGGAATTACCGTTGAAGAAGTTCCTTATGCCGAAATTGCAAAACAGGAAGGGCTTTTGAGATGCTCTACATTGCCTTTAATCAGGGACTAATAAAAGGAAAAAATAAAAAGTATGAAACAGACTACTAACACGATATTGATGATTCGTCCTGTTGCGTTCAGGATGAATGAGCAGACAGCAGTAAATAACTATTACCAAAAAGTACTGGACAATTTATTGCCGGCTACGGTAAATGCAAAAGCACAGGAAGAGTTTGATAATTTTGTTGAAAAACTAAAAAATGCAGGCGTTAATGTTATTGTTGTTGAAGATACGGTAAGTCCGGACACTCCGGACAGTATTTTCCCGAATAACTGGATTTCTTTCCATGAAAACGGTGATGTGGCCTTGTATCCGATGTTTGCCGAAAACAGACGTATGGAGAGAAGAGAGGATGTACTGGACATCCTGGAAGATCACGGTTTTGAAATTAACAACATTGTGGACTATACCTCTGCAGAAGAAGATGAATTGTTCCTGGAAGGAACGGGAAGTTTGCTGTTAGACCGTGAAAACGGGAAAGCGTACTGTGCGTTATCACCAAGAGCGAATGAAGAACTGATGATTGAATTTTGTGAAGACTTCGAAATGAACCCGGTTATTTTTGAAGCTTTTCAAACGGTGGACGGAGAGCGAAAACCGATTTATCATACCAATGTTATGATGTGTCTGGGAGAAACTTTTGCGGTAATCTGTGCAGATAGTATTGATGATGCCAAAGAACGCAAAATGGTTTTAGACTGTTTAAAATCGGATGGCAAAGAGATTGTTTTGATTACAGAAGATCAGGTTAACAATTTTGCCGGAAATATGCTTCAGGTAAGAGGAGCGGAGGATAAGCGTTATTTGATTATGAGTGCTGCTGCACATCAGAGTTTAACGAAAGATCAGCTGGCAAAACTGGAAAAACACTGTGAGATCTTAAGTTCGAGCCTGGATACTATTGAAGCTTGCGGCGGTGGAAGTGCCCGTTGTATGATGGCGGAAGTATTTTTGCCGAAAGCAGAGTAGTACGTTAAAAAAGAAAATAAAAAAAACCGCTTATTAAGCGGTTTTTTTATTGTTTAATCAATGCTTAGTTTTTTACAAAACTGTCAATAATTTTATCAGTTTCAGCTTTAGGAGTGTCCCCTTTCAGGTCGAACAAATAACCGAATAATGATTTGCGGTTTACTTTATCTTCTAAATTAAGATCTTTGTTTCTGTCGAAAATAGATTGCCATTTGTCGCGAACGTTTTTCCACATAGCTTTGTTCTCTTTCCAGTATTTTTGAGCAGCAATACATTTTGAATCGGCTACTTTTTTGTAAAGGTCAAGCCCTTTTTCCTGAGAAAGTACAACGTCTTTTCCGTTTTCTCTTAAAACCTTTTCGTTGTCTTGTTCATGTAACCAGCCGTATTTTGTGATTTCATGAATATTTCTTCTTTTTAAAACATTGTAATCATTTCTGATAGTGTGCTCTCTTCTTGGCAGTGGAGCATCAGCGAAATTTCTCCAATAAGATGTTCCATCTACGTGAACCCATGTAGCAGTTCCTTCATATCTCGGGCTGTCGTCTACCTGGTATACACGTTGCGTCCATTGTCCTTTTACTGCAGCTTTTGGTAATGTTGTAAATTTCCATGAAGTTCCTTTGTCAAACAGGTACAGGTTTGTGTTTTCAAATTCCCAATCCTGTCTCCAGTGCTTTACAATCATCGTATCGCCCACAATCAATAAATGCTGCATTACGATTTTGTTTGATTTATCTTCAACCAGTTCTACCCATTCCAATCCTTTGTCATACTTTGTTGGTGATGGCTTGTAGTTCTCGTCTTTAGTTGTTTTAAACGTCTCTGCAAAGTTGAATTCTACTTCATAACAGCCACACATTGATTTGATCGCATCCGTGTCCTGTTTCTTTTTATTGCCCTGAGCATTACCTAACATTACTGCAAATAAAAAAGCAAGAGTTGCCTTTTGTTTTAGATTTCTCATTATGTATTGATTAAAATTTCTTGTGCAAAAATATTAAATTTATTTAGAACGAATAAAAATAAAACATACATTTGCAAAAAAATATATTATTAAGATTAATTCTAAATTGATTTTAATGCTGTTTTTGCCAATAAGCTGGAATTTAGAATACTAAATGTTTTTTGGGAAATAATTCAAAAAGAAAAGCTTGTTTGCCGGGGGATTGGGAAGTTCCAAAAATTGATTTTTTTGGATGTTGAGCGTCTTTGCGGGATTGCTGCAGACGATCAATAATTTCTTTTCCGGTTTTTTCGGAGGCAAATAAAACCGGAAAAACAGAAATGATCTTATTACAACTGTTGGTAAACCCAGGGATTCAGGAACAGCTGGAATAACAATAATTATAAAGAGAGTAAAATAAAATAAAGAATGAATTTTAAATCAAAAATATACGGCGGTCTGTTTTTATTTAATGCCTTTGTTGGTGTAGCACAGGAAAAAGACAGTATTCCGGGTAAAGTGAACCATCTGGAGGAAGTAGTAGTAACGGGACAGTATAATCCTCAGTCGGTAAAAAAATCAGTATTTGAAGTTAAAGTGATTACCCGTGCTGATATAGACAGACAGGCAGGAAACAATTTAGCCGATTTGTTGAATCAGACATTGAATATCAATATTATCCCAAATGCTTCCACCGGAAAATCAGGAGTACAGCTGTTTGGTTTGGATTCACAATATTTTAAAATTCTTGTCGATAATATTCCTGTCATCAATGACGAAGGTTTGGGTAACAATACCGATTTAACCCAGATCAATTTAGATGATATTCAGCAGATCGAAATTGTTGAAGGATCTATGGGAGTTGATTATGGTGCAAATGCCGTATCGGGAATTATCAACATTATTACCAGGAAATCGTCGGAACACAAATGGGAAGTAACCCCATATATCCAGGAAGAAACCGTTGGTAAAGAATACAACTTTAAAGACAAAGGAAGACATATTCAGTCCATTAAAATCGGACATAATTTTTCCGATAAGTTTTATGCCAATGCCTTATTTACCCGTAATGACTTTAAAGGTTTCTGGAACAACAGAATGGGTGAAAACTACTTGTTTAATGATGGTTTAAGAGGGTACGAATGGTTACCGAAACAGCAAATCAATGCCAAATCATTATTAGCTTACACTACTAAAAACTACAGACTTTTCTATAAGTTCGAATTTTTCCGGGAAACTACAGATCGTTTTAGTGCCGATGTGCAAATGAATGAGAATCCGGCAACGCAAACGAACAATCCGGTTGCAAAAGATGAAATCTATACATCAACACGTTATTACCACCATTTAAACGCTTCCGGAAAACTGAGCGACAACGGATTGAACTATGATGTGTCTTTCTCGTACCAGCAACAAAACAGAGATTTAGAAAAATACAATTACAGAATCCGTTCACAGGAGCATTTCGGAACGGAAAATTTAGAATACGAATACCGAAAAGCATTTTATTCTAAAGGAAACTTCTCAAATTTCCTGAAAAATGATACTTATAATGTTCAGTTAGGGTATGAAATAAACAGTATTAACGGTTATGTTACCAGCCTGGCAGGTTTCTTTAACGGAGAGAATATTAAAAGAGAATTGAATTCGTATGACTTTTTTACGTCATCTGAAATAAACCTGAATAAAAGATTTTCTATCCGCCCGGGTATCCGTTTGTTATTATCATCACAGTTTGACCAGCAGGCAGCATTGTCTTTAAGTTCTAAATATGTTTTTGATAACGGTTATGAATTGAGAGGTATCGTAGGAACCGCTCCTAAATTGCCAACATACGAAGAGTTGTATACCTATATGGTTGACGTAAACCACAATATTCAGGGGAATCCGAACCTTAATCCGGAACAGGGAAAATCTGTTTTCCTTCACCTGAAAAAAGATTCAAAACTAAACGAATCGTTTACAATGCAGAATAAATTATCGGCCTGGTATCTTGATGTAAAGGACAGAATTGAAATGATCATCATACAAAACTCACCGTTAGTTTACCAGTATAACAATATTGATGTGTATAAAACCTGGGGACTTTCCCTGACCAATACGGCAAAATATAAAAACTTTACCGGAAACTTTGGGGTAACGTTTGCCGGAACAGCAAAAGTTTTAGACAGCTCAACAGATTCTAACGATGACTTTCTATATGCGGTTCAGCTAAATGCCAATGCTTCTTATTTGGTGCCAAAATGGGAAACGGTTTTCTCTGCTTACGTTAAATATAACGGACCACAGTATCAGTTTGTAGGAAGAACCAATGAACAAAATCAAACGGTGACCGAAAGAGGAAAACAAAACCCTTTCACCTGGCTGGATGCTACGGTTAAAAAATCGTTTTTGAAAAAATCGTTGGAAGCGACAATCGGAGCCAGAAATATTTTAGACATCACAACGATCAATACGACCGCAGCCGAAGGTGGAGCACATACCGGAGCTGCTACGAATATCCTGATGGGATATGGAAGATCATACTTTTTAAAACTTTTATATAAATTAAATTTCTAATAATATGAAATCAAAAATATATCAAATAGCCTTTTTTCTTTCTTTGTTCATACTAGGTTCCTGTGAGAAAAACGAGCAGGTGGCTCAACAGCCTTTTGTGGTGTCTTTTGAAAAACAATCAATCGATTTCTCGTTAATTCATGACGAAAGAGAAATGAAAATGATTTTCTCGGAACCGGCAAAAAATGATGGAAAAGTTACGGTAAAAATATCGCCTACGAATGCCAGTTACGGAGTGGATTTCAGTACTGTCCCGGCAGCTGGAAACGGTGTGATGGAACTACCTTTTACAAAAGGACAAAGCGAACTGAACTTTACATTCAAAAACTTAATTTACCCTTTTGATACAGATGATAAATCTATTTTGTTAGAAGTTATCGCGATCAACTATGTAGGGGAAACATCCATTCAGGGTTATACAACATCATTGGTTTCTTTCCAGAGATCATTAGGAGCGACACTTTTACCGGAAGTAGGCGGACCAAATGAAGGCGATCAGGTTTTTGTGGATTTAAGCAAAGACTTTATGTCGAAAGCGAGAAGAGACAGCTGGGATCTTGGATTTTATTCCGGGAACCAATTTAGAGTGACCATAAACGGATCGGTCTATATGGCAGTGAAAAAATTAGAGGAAACAAATATTGATGCGGTTACGGAAGCCAGTGTAAGTGCTTTTAAACCTTTGGTTGCTGTGGGAACTTTTGAGCAGTCCAATATGAATTATGTAGATGCACCAAACGGAGATATTAACCAAACGGCAATTGCTGCAATCTCGGCTAATAATGCCGAAAACCATGTGTATTTGGTAAACATGGGATATGAAGTTGGAACAACTGCTCCGGCACCGGGAAGCGTTGCTATTGCAGGAAATCCAAGAGGCTGGAAAAAAATTAAAATTCTTAGAGACGGCGATAGCTATGTATTGCAATATGCCGATTTGAACAGTACAACACACCAACAGGTTACGATTGCTAAAAACCAGGATTATAACTTCACGTTTTTTAGCCTGAAAACTCAAAACATTGTAAATGTAGAGCCGCAAAAAGCATTATGGGATCTGAGCTTTACCGTATTTACAAATGAGATTGCCGGTTCCGGTTCTTATGGTTATTCTGATTTTGTTGTGAATAACCTTAAAGGTGGTGTAAAAGGTTACCGGGTGAATGTATCGGGTAGCGTTAACTATAACAATTTCGGTATAAATAATATCGTTGAAAGCAATTTCTCTGACGATCAGCGTGTAATCGGAGCGGAATGGAGAGATGTATTCAACGGAAGTGCTTTTACAGACCGATTCTATGTAATAAAAGATATTGACGGAAACTACTATAAAATCAGAATGCTGGAGTTCTTAAATGAAAGCGGAGTGAGAGGGTATCCGAAATTTGAATATAAACTTGTACAATAATCATAAATTTTTTTACCATGAAAAAAAGAATACTATTTTTAGCAGCAATACTGGTCAGTTCATTTGCAAGTGCTCAGGCTGTTCAACAGGGTACTGTGACAATGGGACCTGCTTATGCTAATCAGGCATTTTTTAAGTTCTCCAATCCTACAGCAAACAATGTTTACCCTCACAGTTCCTGGGATCTGGCTTTTTACAGAAAAAGCTCTTTCTCTTTTGCTACGAGAATAAATGATGCTAAAGGAATTGAGATCTACCAGGTTTCCAATAATATCAGTAACTGGGCTACAGTTGATGTAAGTACAGCGGCTCAGTCAAGCTGGACAAGACTTTACAATAGTGATACTGTATGGACAGAAGGAGCTTTAGAGCAAGGTACAGCTACTTACGGATGGGGAGAATACAACCCGGCGAATCACCATGTAACAGGAAGTATCATTTTTGTTTTGAAATATCCTAACGGAACATACAAAAAGTTCAAAATGGATGATTTCTTTGCTGGATATACTTTTACATATTCTACATGGAACGGTACGGCTTGGGGTGCAGATCAGACTCAGGTGGTATCCAATACTTCAAACCCGAATAACATCTTTAACTATTTCTCTTTAGAGACAAATGCACCGGTTATTGCTGAGCCTGCAAGTGCAGATTGGGATTTGATCTTTACAAAATTCACAACAGATTATCCAATGGGTGGAAGTACTACAAAGTACCAGGTAACAGGTGCTTTACACCATCCGGATGTTAAAGTTGCAAAAAATAATGAGCCGGGAGGAGTAATGAATACTGCTAACCTGAATTTTGCTACAGCAATCAATACTATCGGGTACGACTGGAAAACATTCACAGGAAGTACTTATACTATTGACGGGAATAAAGCCTATTATGTGAAACTGGCTAACGGAAGTGTTTACAGAGTAGTATTTACAAGCTTTGTAGGTTCCAGTACAGGTGTTATTACATTCAACTACCAGGACGTTACTGCTTCTTTAGGAACAGAATCATTTGAAGATAAAATAGCTTTCGGAATTTATCCAAATCCGTCATTAGACAAAAAAATCAACTTGATTTACGATTTAAAAGAAAATATGGATACCAAGAATAAAGTGAGTATTTACTCGATGACTGGAGCAAAAGTTTTTGAAACAGCAATCGATAATACACAAGGCTTCTACAATAAAGAGATTAATTTATCTTCTTTGGGAAGCGGTATTTATATATTGAATCTTGAGGCGGGAAATAATGTTATTACTAAAAAAGTAATACTTAAATAGTTTCCCTATTGAGTAGTTAGTTTAAATGTTTGTTTTTGTTTTTAGAAAGAGATTTCAATTATTTGAAATCTCTTTCTTTCGTTTATGAAGCAACCGTTTTCAGGATGTTCACAATGGAACTGCTAATGTATTGTATTCCGATAGCGATAACAATAAAACCAATTATCCTTGAAATGGCAACAATTCCGGATGCTCCCAGGATTCGGGATAAATAATGGGCACTTCTCAGAATAATAAAGATAGACAGTGCAACAGCTAAGATCGCAGCGCAAACAATAGCTTTTTCATATACTTCCTGAAAGTCCTGGTAAAAGGCAATTAATAAAGAAATAGAGCCCGGTCCGGCAAGCATGGGTATTGCCAGTGGCGTTAAAGCGATATCGCTTCTTTTTTGGGCATCGTTAGCCACTTTTTTATTAACCCCTCTGGTTTTGCTGAATTTTCCCGATAACAGGGCAAATCCGGAGTTTACAATGATCAGTCCTCCTGCTATTCGTAAGGCATCGATACTGATGCCGAAAAATTTCAATACATATTCTCCGATAAAGAACGAGATAATTAAGATTATAAAAACATTTACGGCAGTCCATAAAGACGTTCTGGAACGTTCGGCTTTTGTGTCGTTATGGGTTAGTCCCACAAAGATAGGAACGGCACCCAAAGGATTCAATACAGAAAATACAGCTGCAAAAATGTAAATAAATAATTCCATAGTTTTTGTTGCAAAATAAAAGGTTAATATCTCAAACTACTTTAGGTGAGTGTTATCTCAAAGTTATGATAAATCAATGTTATATTGTATTGGTAATGTAAGAAAATCAGCGATAATTATGTAATTTTAGGGTAATAAATCGCAGCAGTATGAAAACATTGGTAATAGGGGCTTCCTCAAATCCGGAGCGTTATGCTTATATGGCAGTAAATAGTTTGCTGAAACACCAGCATGAAGTAGTGGCAATCGGGCAAAGAAAAGAAGTAGTGGCCGGTGTGGCAATCGAAACGGAAAAAGTTCCGTTCGAAGCGGTACATACCGTTACCTTATACCTCAATCCGCAACGGCAGAAAGAATATTATGAGTATATCATCAGTCTGCATCCGGAGCGTGTTATCTTCAATCCGGGAACAGAAAACCCGGAATTTTACAGTTTGCTGAAAGCGAATAATATCGAAATGGAAGTAGCCTGTACTTTGGTACTGCTGGCTACAAATCAGTTTTAAGCGGTTTTACCGGCAGCCGGTTTGCTGATACACAACAATAAGATAAAAGTGATCAGTCCGTTTATAATGATCAATTCGTTGTCGAAAACATAATCTCCGAAAAACAATTTGGAATTCTGGCTTAATAAAAAGGTTAAGGCCGGTGAAAGGATACAGACAAAAGGAACTAATTTGTCGTGTACGGTCTTGTTTTTCATAAACAGCCCGAAGCTGTATAGTCCTAATAACGGACCATAAGTATAGGAAGCTATCCTGAAAATCATACTCACTACCGAAGCATCATTGATCTGATTGAAAATGATAATCACAAGGAACATCAGCAGGGAAAAAGAGATATGCACCAAATGACGGGTTCTGACAATATTCGGCTTATTGGCATTTTCGGCCTTGTCCATTCCCAGGAAATCCACACAGAAAGAAGTTGTTAAGGCGGTCAATGCCGAATCGGTTGTGGCAAATGTAGCGGCAGTAAGTCCTAATAGGAAAACAATCGACGGGATAAGCGTTAAGTGATTGAACGCGATTTCCGGAAATAGTAAATCCGTTCTCGGTTTCCCGGTTAATGCATCCAGAGGAACGGAAATACCGTTTTTAGAAGCATAAATGTATAAAAGGGCACCCACACTAAGGAAAAACAAATTGATGATCACGAAGATCCCGGTGAAGGTAAACATGTTTTTTTGTGCTTCGCCAATATTTTTACAGCTCAGGTTCTTCTGCATTAAATCCTGATCCAGACCAACCATGGCAATGGTCACGAAGATCCCGCCTAAAATCTGTTTGATAAAATGGTATTTACTGCCGATAAAGTCGTCAAAGAAAAAGATTTTGGAATAGTTGCTCTCCTTGATGGCTTCAAAAGCCTGAACAGCGTTGTAATCCAGACTGTCACAAATAAAATAGATGGTAAAAAATACCGAGGATACCAGGAATAAGGTTTGTAAAGTATCGGTAATGATAATCGTTTTTAGTCCGCCTTTATAGGTGTACGCAAAAATTAAAGCTAACGAGATCAAAACGGTAAACGAAAACGGCACATTATAGAAATCGAATACAAAACGCTGTAATACTATCACGACCAGGTACAGCCGGAATGCCGATCCGATAGTCCGGCTCAACAGGAAAATCGAGGCAGCGGCCTTGTAACTGTAATGCCCCAGCCGGTTTTCAATATACCCGTAAATCGAAGTAAGATTCATTCGGTAATACAGCGGCAGCAGTACTTTTGCAACGATAATAAACCCGATGGCATTTCCTAAAACAAACTGAAAGTATTTGAATTGCTCTCCGTTTGGCGAACCTACTTCTCCCGGAACCGATATAAACGTAACTCCCGAAAGGGCCGTTCCAATCATACCAAAGGCTACCAGATACCATTTGGAGTTTTTATTCGCTTTAAAGAAAGCATCATTACTATGGTCTTTTTTGCTTACCAGATTGGAGATTAAAATCAACAAACCGAAATAAACAATAATAATGGAAAGTATGGTAAATGGTGTCATTCCTTAAATTTTAGAGTGAGCCAAAATACAAAAAAATGTTGTTGTGGAATCATCTTTTTCAAATTAGCAACGACTTAAAAAAATCAAATTAAAAGAGTATTTTTGTACCTATGGAATTCTCTTCGAAATTATTGGAAAAAGCGGTTAATGAAATGTCGCAATTACCGGGAATCGGTAAACGCACAGCCTTGCGTTTGGTACTGCATTTGCTGAAACAGCCAAAGGAACAGACGGCATTACTCACAACGGCTTTATTGCAAATGCGGGAGCAGATTAATTTTTGTGCGCAATGTCATAATATATCCGATGAAGAAGTCTGTCATATTTGTGCTAATCCGTTGCGGGATCAGTCCGTTATTTGTGTTGTTGAAGACATAAGAGACGTAATGGCTCTGGAGAATACCGGTCTTTTTAAAGGATTGTACCATGTACTGGGCGGGAAAATTTCACCTATAGACGGTGTTGGACCCAGCCAGTTGAATATTACAACCCTGGTTGAAAAAGTAAAATCCGGAAACATAAAGGAAATCATTTTTGCATTAAGCTCAACGATGGAAGGCGATACAACCAATTTCTACATCTACAAGCAGCTTAAGGATTATAATATTGTTATTTCGGCAATTGCGCGGGGAATAGCAATTGGTGATGAATTGGAATATGCCGATGAGGTGACACTCGGAAGAAGTATTTTGCATCGTATTCCTTTTGAAAATGCTATTAAAAATGCATAGGAACTTTAAAAAATTAACTTTTTAAGGTAAACGTATATTATTACTGTAAAATTATCGTTTGAAAAACTATATTTGTTTCTTCAAAAATCATTGGAATGGGAAAAACATTTTGGGTGTTATTAGTAATCGGAATTCTTTCGGTTTCGTGTGTTTCTAATAAAGACTTATTGTATTTGCAGAATTACAGCAAGGATACACTTTCAGTAGCTGTTAATCCGGTTATATCCAAACCTTACCGCGTTCAGACAAATGATGTGCTGAGTGTAAAAATAAAAGCCCTGGATCAGAAATTAGTAGACATGTTCAGTCCTTCGGCTTTGGGATCTACCACGCAAACGACAGAAACGGACCAAAGTCTCTATTTTAATGGTTTTACGGTAAATGATCACGGGAATATCCGGATGCCGGTTCTGGGTGAGGTAAATGTTTTGGGATATACCCTGGACGAAATTCGCCAGAAAATTGAAAAACAGCTTTTAGAAGAATACTTTAAAAAAGAAGCTAATATTTTTGTTGATGTCAAACTGGCCGGTTTGCGCTATACCGTTAATGGAGAGATTACTGTGCCGGGAACCAAAACACTTTATCAGGATAAAGTGACCATCATGCAGGCCATTGCAAACTCCGGAGATATTACCATGACCGGTAACCGAAAAGAAGTTGTTGTGATACGCCAGTATCCGCACGGAACGGAAATGCATACGATCAATCTGACGGATGCCAAAGCGATGCAGTCGCCCTTTTATTATATTCAGCCAAATGACTATATCTATATAAAGCCGCTCAAACAAAAATCATGGGGTACCGGAACAACGGGTGTCCAATCTGTGGCAACCATCATCACGGCGCTGTCATTGGTGACAACAACTTTATTGTTATTTAAAAATTTATAAAGCGTATGCTGGATCCCAAGGACTTCACGTTGTTTGAAAATCAGAATAATTTTGACTTTAAAGGTTTTCTTTTAAAAATAGCCAGCTATTGGAAATGGTTTATCGTGAGTTTAATCATTGCTTTCACGATAGCCTATCAGGTTAATATCCGTAAGGAAAAAATCTATGGCATGGAAGCTTCCATAGTGGTAAAAGATGAAAACAATCCTTTCTTTACGTCCAATACCAGTTTGGTTTTTAATTGGGGCGGAACTTCAGATAAGGTACAAACGGTTATCAATACGTTAAAATCAAGAACCCATAACGAGTATGTAGTTGATAAACTCCAGTATTACATTGATTACCTTAAACAAGGGGAATACACTTTTCAGGATGTTTATGGAGAAGTCCCTTTTTATATTGCGATTGATAAAAATAAAGGACAACTGGCAGGAATTCCGGTTCAGATTAAGTTTCTGAATGAAAAGGAATATGAGTTAATAATCCCTTTTGGGGAAACTTCGGTAACGACATTTAATTATGCGGCAAATACTACTCAAAATGTAGCCGTAGTTCCCGGTAATTTTGTGAAACGATACAAAGTTGGAGAAACGGTTCAGCTGCCATTTTTAAATTTTAAATTATTCATCACCGATAATCCCGGGATGTATACCGGTAACGATTATTATATCCGTTTTAATAGTTTTGATGCAACTGTAGGAGGCTATAAAGGACTAAATGTGGAAGTCGATACAAAAGCGGCGTCTATAATCCGGCTTTCTTTACAGGGAACAAACAAAAAAAGATTAGTAGATTATTTAAATGCTACCGTAGAAGTACTGAGAAAAAAACAGCTGGATAGTAAAAACCAGTTTGCTAAAAATACGATTGCCTTTATTGACAGTACTTTAATTGCCATGGAAGGACAGTTAAAGAACTCCGAAAAGGAACTGAAGGATTTCAGAAAAGATAAGAATGTTTTTCAGCTACAGGGTGGCGGTGAAAAACTGACGGAAAAACTGACGGACTTTGATATCGAGAAAGATGCTATAGCCAGAAAGATGAATTACTATAATTCCCTTAGTAATTATCTGGTGAGCAGTACCGATTATTCGAAATTGCCGGCTCCAACGGTTGCCGGTATTGAAGATCCCAACATAGTGATGAATGTGGCCAAGCTGATTCAGTTTTCGCGGGAGCGTTCGGAAATGGCATATTCTGTTAAAAGCCAGAAGATATTTGAAGAGTTCGATAATCAGATGGATGCTACCAAGAGAGTATTGCTGGAAAACATAAACTCGGCAAAGAATGCTATAAAGATTGACCTGGGAGTTATTAACAGAAGGATAGGAGAAGCAGAAAGCACCATCAAACAACTGCCGGAAGAACAGCAGGAATTGCTTAAAATTACCAGAAAGTACGATTTGAATGATAATATTTACAGTACTTTTCTTCAGAAAAGAAGTGAGGCAGATATTGTAAAAGCTTCCAATGTGTCCGACATCGAATTTATTGATGCGGCTAAGGATGTTGGCGGAGGCCTGCTTGGTCCTAAAACCAGTGTGAATTATATTCTGGCATTGCTGTTGGGAATATTGATTCCGCTTTTAATCGCATTTGCAATTACCCTGCTGGATACTTCTATTCACAATACGGAAGATATTGAAAAATTAACCTCCATTCCGATAATCGGAGTTGTCGGGAAGAAGAATACCGAAACCAATATGGCTGTTTTTGAAAGGCCAAAATCACCGCTGTCGGAATCTTTCCGTTCCATTCGTTCTTCGCTTCAGTTTTTATATAAAAAACAAAAGGTTGACGGTACCAAGACTTTAATGGTGACTTCTTCTGTTGGAGGCGAAGGAAAAACATTCTGCTCTATTAATATGGCGACTGTTTTTGCTTTAAGTGAAAAGAAAACGGTTATTGTCGGGCTTGATTTAAGAAAACCAAGAATATTTGGAGATTTCAATATTGAAAATAATATAGGAGTGGTAAACTACCTGATCGGGCAAAAAACAATCGGGGAAATCGTTCAGCACACACATGTTCCTTATCTGGATGTGATTACTTCCGGGCCGATTCCGCCTAACCCGGCGGAGCTCATTATCAGCCAGGCGATGAAGGAAATGATCGAGGAGTTAAAAACGATATACGATTACATTATTCTGGATACTTCTCCGGTTGGATTGGTATCGGATGCTCTGGAACTGGCACAGTATTGTGATGCTACTATTTATGTGGTCAGACAGAATATCACGAAGAAAGGTATGCTGGCCATTGTAAATGAAAAACACCGAAGAGGCGAATTGAATAATATCAGTATCGTGCTGAACGGTTATGAAAGCAAGGCAAAATATGGTTACGGCTACGGTTATGGCTACGGCTACGGAACGTATGCCAATGGTTATGTAGAAACAGAAAAAGAAAAAACACTCTGGGAAAAAATCAAAACACAAATTTTTAAGAAGAAGTAATGATAACTGAAAATACTGAGAAAGATAAATGGCTGTATGAGATTACTCCTAAAGCGAAATTACTATCGTTTGATTTTACCGGGATCTGGCAATATCGTGATTTGCTGATGATGTTTGTGAAAAGGGATGTGGTTACCTATTATAAGCAAACTATTTTAGGGCCGCTTTGGTTTTTAATCCAGCCTTTGGTTACTTCAATTATCCAGTTTATTGTCTTTTTTAAGATCGCAAAATTAGAATCGGACGGAATACCTTATTTTTTATTTGCCTTAGCAGGAAATACACTTTGGTTTTATTTTTCGGAATGTTTTAAAACCACTTCCGATACTTTTAAGACCAATCAGAATATTTTCGGGAAAGTATATTTTCCCAGAATAATCATGCCGCTTTCTACTACGATATCCAATTTGCTCAAATTCGGAATTCAGTTCCTGCTTTTTATTGCCGTTCTGGGCTATTATATTTTTAAAGGCTTTGCAATTGCTCCACAATGGACCATACTGTTTACACCCTTGTTGTTAATTGTAATGGCGCTGATGTCATTAGGACTGGGGATGATCATTTCGTCGCTTACCACGAAATACCGGGATCTTACTTTTGTGGTTTCCTTCGGTGTTTCGCTATATATGTATATCACACCGGTTATCTATCCCACTTCTCAGGTTATAAAAGAATTACCGGCAGGTTATGACTGGTTGGTATATGTTAATCCGCTCACGAGTATTTTTGAGTTTTTTAAATACTCTTTTCTGGGAAAAGGAACCTTTACTATTCTGGGATTGGCTTATTCCGCAGGAAGTACATTACTTCTTTTTCTAATCGGGTTAACCATATTCAACAGAACAGAAAAAAGCTTTATTGATACCATATAATTTGGAAAACCGATATCCGGAAAAATTAAACACATTCAACTATATTTGTACACTCTTATTGAAGCCCGGATTTTTGAATCAGATAAAATGGATGGAAAGGAAAATAAGAGGATTACTATAAAAACATACTTGACAATTTTTTAAGATGAATATAAAAAAAATATGCTGTATTGGTGCAGGATATGTAGGGGGACCTACGATGGCAGTTATTGCTCAAAAATGTCCTCATATCCAGGTTACTGTTGTGGATTTAAATGAAAAGAGAATTGCAGCCTGGAATGATGAGAATGTTGATAATATTCCTATTTATGAACCGGGTTTAGGCGAAATCGTAGCTTCGGCAAGAGGACGTAATCTTTTTTTCTCAACAGAAGTTGATAAAGCAATTGATGAAGCCGATATGATTTTTATTTCGGTAAACACGCCTACAAAAACGTATGGAGTAGGGAAAGGAATGGCAGCCGATTTAAAATATATTGAATTGTGTGCCCGCCAAATTGCAAGAGTTGCGAAGAATGATAAAATTGTTGTTGAAAAATCTACCTTGCCGGTTCGTACAGCAAGTGCTATAAAAGAAATCTTAGACCACACCGGAAATGGCGTGCAATTCCAGATTTTATCCAATCCTGAATTTTTAGCAGAAGGTACAGCTGTTGTGGATTTATTATCTCCGGACAGAGTACTGATTGGTGGTGATACCACAGCAGAAGGGCAAAAAGCAATTCAGCAGCTGGTGGATATCTATGCTAACTGGGTTCCGGAAGAACGTATTTTGACGACTAATGTATGGTCTTCGGAATTGTCAAAACTAACCGCTAATGCTTTTCTGGCACAACGGGTTTCCTCTATTAATGCCCTGTCGGAATTATGTGAAAAAACCGGTGCTGATGTAAATGAAGTAGCAAGAGCAATTGGAATGGACAGCCGTATAGGGGCTAAGTTCTTAAAATCATCTGTTGGTTTTGGAGGTTCCTGCTTCCAGAAAGACATACTGAATCTGGTTTATATTGCTAAATCGTATGGATTAAATGAAGTAGCAGATTATTGGGAACAGGTTATCATCATGAATGACCATCAGAAACGCCGATTTGGTAAAAACATTATCCAGACCTTATACAACACCGTTTCCGGAAAAAAAATAGCTTTCCTGGGCTGGGCATTTAAAAAAGATACAAATGATACCCGTGAATCTGCAGCAATATATGTGGCTGATGATTTATTAAGCGAGCGCGCAGAAATTGCGGTTTACGATCCGAAGGTATCGGAAGATCAGATTTTCTCTGATCTGGATTATCTGGAAACAAGATCGGAAGCAATGAACAGAGCCGGATTAACGGTTGACAATGATCCTTATGCTGTTTGCAATGGTGCTCATGCTATTGCGATATTAACGGAATGGGATGAATTTAACACGTATGACTGGCAGCGCATTTATGATAATATGTTAAAGCCGGCATTTATTTTTGACGGAAGAAACCTTCTTGACAAGGAAAAATTAACCCGGATAGGATTTATATATCAGGGAATAGGTTCCTAAAAATACTATAGCGCCTATTAAAAAAGCCTTTCTTTTAACTAAAAGAAAGGCTTTTTTGATGTTATGATATTGGTGTATTTTATTGATATATAGAAAAGTAGTATAAAAATTTTAAGAAATTGGTTTTGTTAAAAAATAACGAGTACTTTTGTTGCTCACAATTGCTGTTATGTTAGAATCATTAATTACTTCGAAAACCCGGTTAAGATTGCTTGTTAAGTTTTTTATTAACGCAGCAAATCAGGGACATTTACGCGGTTTGGCCGAAGAATTCAGTGAATCGACCAATGCGATACGAAAAGAACTGAATAACCTTTCTGAGGCCGGTTATCTGGAAAAGGAAGCGATCCGGAATACTATTTCTTACAGGGCCAACATCAAACACCCGCTGTTTTTATTACTGCAAAGCGTGGTGCGGAAGACCATCGGACTGGATACCATCGTGGCTACAATTCTGGAACGGATGGGAGAAGTTCAAAAAGTTTATCTGGTAGGCGATTATGCCGAAGGAAGGGATTCCGGAACGATAGAAGTAGTTATTGTGGGGGAAGTGCTGAATGAGGAATATGTTGAGCAATTGGCATTTAAGATAGAAGGAGAAATAAAGCGAAAAGTGAAATTTATACTTTCCAAAGATTATAGGGAAGAAGGGTTGTTGCTGTTTGGAAACGAATTGTAAATTTTGTTTTCAGGGCAGGCAATTGTTTGGGTAAAATTGCGTTAAGTAGAACTGAATTAATAGGAATTAAACGAATAAAAATAATGGATAGAATACTAATTACTGGCGGGGCTGGATTTATAGGCTCAAATTTGGTAGAGTACTTTTTAGGTAAAAACTACCATGTTACCTGCCTGGATAATTTTGCAACAGGTCATCGCCATAATATTGCACCTTTTCTGGAAAATCCTGATTTTAATTTAATTGAAGGTGATATCAGGGATTTGGCGACCTGTCATAAAGCTGTAGAAAATGTGGATTTTGTACTGCATCAGGCAGCATTAGGCTCGGTGCCGCGTTCTATTAATGATCCTGTTACCAGTAATGCAGTAAATGTATCCGGATTTTTAAATATGTTGGTTGCTTCAAGAGATGCAGGTGTAAAGCGATTTGTTTATGCAGCGAGCTCTTCTACTTACGGGGATTCGGAAGCTTTGCCAAAAGTGGAAGATAAGATCGGGAAACCATTATCTCCTTATGCCATTACAAAATATGTAAACGAGCTTTATGCAGATATTTTCAGCAAAACGTATGGTCTGGAAACGATAGGATTACGCTATTTTAATGTGTTCGGAAGAAGACAGGATCCAAATGGTGCCTATGCAGCTGTGATTCCAAAATTTGTAATGCAGTTTATGCAGCATGAAAGCCCTGTTGTAAATGGTGACGGAGAATATTCCCGTGACTTTACCTATATCGATAATGTGATTCAGATGAATGAGCTGGCAATGACCACAAAATCACCGGAAGCCATTAATACGGTATACAATACGGCTTATGGTGACAGAACGACTTTAAAGCAGCTGATTCAGTATCTGAAAGAATTTTTATCGGAGTACGACCCGGAAATAGCCAATGTTGAGGTGGTATACGGACCGAACAGAGCTGGGGATATTCCGCATTCTCTGGCCAGTATTGAAAAAGCAAAAACAAAATTAGATTATAATCCGAAATTTTCAATCAGAGAAGGGCTTAAGGAAGCGGTTTCTTGGTATTGGAGTAATTTAAAATAATAAAATATCAGTTATAATGGATAATAAAATTGCAGTTATAGGTTTAGGTTATGTAGGCTTGCCATTGGCAAGATTATTTGCAACAAAGTATGCAGTTGTTGGTTTTGATATTAATAAGGCACGAATCGCTGAATTAAATTCGGGGCAGGACAGTACGCTTGAAGTGGATAGTGAAACACTTAAAGGAGTATTGGTAGCCAAAAATCACAACTCAAAAGGGTTGTATTGTTCTTCGGATTTAGAAGATATTAAAGATTGTAATTACTTTATTGTTACAGTGCCTACGCCTGTTGATAAACACAACAGACCGGATCTTACTCCTTTGTATAAAGCCAGTGAAACGGTGGGTAAAGTGCTGAAAAAAGGAGATATTGTTATCTATGAGTCAACCGTATATCCCGGAGTAACGGAAGAAGAATGCGTACCGGTACTGGAAAAAGTGTCCGGACTGAAATTCAATGTGGATTTTTTTGCAGGCTATTCGCCGGAGCGTATTAACCCGGGAGATAAGGAGCATACAGTAGAGAAAATCTTAAAGATAACCTCAGGATCTACTTTGGAAATCGGACAAAAGGTCGATGAACTATATAAAAATGTAATTATTGCCGGAACGCATCTGGCACCTACTATAAAGGTTGCAGAAGCAGCGAAAGTAATTGAAAACTCACAGCGTGATATCAACATTGCTTTTGTAAACGAACTGGCAAAGATTTTTAATATTCTGGAGATCGATACCCAGGCAGTTTTGACAGCAGCCGGAACAAAATGGAACTTTTTACCTTTCCGACCAGGATTGGTTGGCGGACATTGTATTGGTGTAGATCCTTATTATTTAGCGCAAAAAGCACAGGAAAAAGGATACCACCCGGAAATTATCCTTGCCGGTCGCCGTTTGAACGACAGTATGGGCGAATATGTAGCCTCACAGGTGGTAAAACTGATGATTAAAAAAGGAATACAGGTAAACGGAGCCAAACTGTTAATGATGGGTATTACGTTCAAGGAAAACTGTCCTGATGTACGTAATACTAAGATTGTTGATGTTATAGCAGCTTTAGCCGATTATGGTATTGAAGTGAGTATATATGATCCTTGGGCGAATCCGGCTGAGGTGAAGCACGAATATGGATTGGTTACCAGCAATGAATTACCATCGCAGCAATTTGATGCAGTCGTTTTAGGAGTAGCGCATAAGGAATTCTTAAATTCTAATCTGAATACTTTGCTAAAGGAAAACAGCCTGTTGTATGATGTGAAAGGAGTTCTGGAAGGTGAAGTGGATGGGAAGTTATAATTTTGTTAAACCTAATAGTTAAACAAATATATGATTACGACAAAAAGAGAATACAATTACTATCTAGAGCAGGATAGATTGGCTTCAAGTATCAATGGGAAAGGATTTTTGTATCAAATCAAGGCTTTTTTATTTCCCAATTATATTTGGAAGTTTATAAAACTTATGCGCAAATATGAATATCTTAAAAATTCCAATCAAGGACTGTTTGGAAAGATACAACTCATTTTTGTCAGGATAGCTTATAGGAGAATATCCCTTAAGTTAGGGTTTTCTATTCCGATAAATGTATTTGGACCAGGTTTGTCAATTCCACATTATGGAACTATAGTTGTCAATCCGGCGACAAAGGTTGGGAAAAACTGTCGTTTACATGTTGGGGTCAATATTGGAGCAAGTTCGGGAAGTTCAAAAGCTCCTGAAATTGGCGACAATGTATATATAGGACCAGGGGTCATAATGTATGGGGATATAACCATAGTAAACAATATAACCATAGGGGCTAATTCAACCGTAAATAAGAGTTTTACTGAAGAAGGGGTTGTTATAGCAGGTTCCCCGGCTAAAATTGTTAATACTCAGTTTCCAGTATGGTGGAAAAATAATCGATTGTCCTTATAAAACAGCATTAGTTTTATTAATGAAGTTATATGGAGTCAGCTTCATAATAATTTAAATTTAAAAAGAAGAATGAAATTTATAAAGCATATTGAGTAATAACGAAGATCAAACTCTGTTTTTTGATTGTAATTTGTAAATAAAAGCGATGTTTTATCTTTTATTTAATAGGGATTATAAGTAGAGTTGTTGATGTAGAATTGTAATTAAAATTTATTAAATGTCAAATCGTATTAATGTTAAAACAAGTAATACTGAACAGGTTTTTTGGGTTGCATTAGGTAGTTTAAGTACCCTGGGGCTTTCTATTGTAAGTGCAGCAATTCTGTCAAGATATCTGGATAAAGCAGAATATGGGACTTATAAACAAATACTATATGTTTATACTACTTTATTAATTGTTTTTTCTGCAGGTTTACCAAGAGTATATGCTTATTTTTTACCTAGATATAACTTAAATGAAGGCAAGGCAATTGTATGGAAGATAAGTAAGGTGTTGTTTCTGGCAGGAGTGTTGTTTTCGGTTTTTTTATTTTTATTTTCAGGTTGCATTGCGGATCTTTTAAAAAATGAAAGATTGGAGTATGGATTGAAGGTGTTTTCGCCAATGCCAATGTTATTATTACCAACATTAGGTATTGAAGGTATCTTTTCGACCTATAAAAAAACTTTATTTTTAGCAATTTATAATACTCTTTCAAGATTATTGATGCTGGTTTTTATAGTTGTTCCTGTTATCTTGATTAATGCGAATTATATTATCGCAATTTATGGATGGTTAATAGCTTCATTGATAATATTTGTGATGACTTATTTTTTTAAAGGAATACCGTTCAAAGGGGTGGAATCGAAGGAAGCTAAATTGGAGCTTAAAGAGATTCTCGCATATAGTTTGCCTCTCGTTTTCGCAAGTTTTTGGGGTATAGCTATTAAAGCAGCTGATGAATTTTATATCAGTCGTTTTTTTGGAGCAAATGTATTCGCCGAATTTTCGAATGGTTTTATCGAATTGCCTCTCGTATCTATGATAACTACAAGTACTTCAGTAGTTTTAATGCCTGTTTTTTCAAGGGTTATACATGAAAATAAGGGCGTTGAAGAATTAGTAGTTACATGGAAAAGCGTGTTAAACAAATCTGCAATGATTATCTATCCGATAGTTGTTTTTTTTATGTTTTTTTCTACGCAGGTAATGGTTATAATGTACTCTGATGTTTATTTTGAGTCCGGAAAATATTTCAGAATTAATATGATACTTAATTTTTTTAATATAATAATTTTCTTTCCATTAATGTTATCATTAGGAGCGACTAAATTTTATTCCGGATTACATGCCTTTATTGCAATTTTAGCTTGGATTGGCGGATACTTAATCATGATCATTTTTAATAACCCAATTTCACTCGCAATTTTTTCGGTATCATTATCAATATTAAAAGTGATGATTGCTTTAGTATATGTGAGTAAAAGATTAGAGATCAAAGTATATGAACTATTTCCTGTTTTTCAGATGCTCAAAATAATACTGCATACATGTCTTGTTATGTTTACAGTGACTTTTTTTCTTAAGATTGTTGTCATTGAGAATAGTTTAATGCATCTTATTGTGGCAGGACTATTGTATGCGATATTAGTTTTAATGACAGGGCGTTTTTTGAAATTGAATTATTTAGAATTTTTATATCCATTAATAAATAAAATTAAAAAAAATGGTTAATAGATTTAATTGTACAAACAGAAAAGGAGAATGTTTGTCCAATGTTTTGAATATTTAGATTTCCTTGTAGTGGAGGATTCAGAGTCTTAAATTTTTTAGTCAAAAAATCTTTAGGATTGATAGGGGATATTCTTGTTATGGTTTCTTTTACTTCAATTATTAATGGTTAATTACTATTGAAAAAATATATATGATTAAAAAGGTACTATAGAATTGTATCTG
This sequence comes from Flavobacterium inviolabile, assembly GCF_013389455.1. Lineage (NCBI taxonomy): Bacteria > Pseudomonadati > Bacteroidota > Flavobacteriia > Flavobacteriales > Flavobacteriaceae > Flavobacterium > Flavobacterium inviolabile. The sequence continues at coordinate 1,607,943 of NZ_CP058278.1, forward strand.
TCTCATAAAAATTACAAACAATGATTTTGAAACTTATATTTATAATGTGTTTTATGAATATGATTTACTAAGTATATCTGATAACAATAATCTTTAAAAAATGAAAATAACCTTAATTGCTGGGGCAAGGCCAAATTTTATGAAAATTGCTCCTATAATACATGCTATTCAGAATGCACAAAAAAAAGGAAAAGATATCTCATTCCGATTAGTGCATACAGGGCAGCATTTTGATGAAAAAATGAGTGCTACTTTTTTTAGAGAGCTTAATATTCCACAACCTGATGTTAATTTAGAATGTGGAGGAGGCAGTCAGGCAGAACAAACGGCAGCTATTATGATTGCTTTTGAAAAAGAACTGTTAATTAACCCTGTTGATTTGGTTTTGGTGGTTGGTGATGTGACATCAACAATGGCCTGTAGTATTGTTGCTAAAAAAGTGAATATAAAAGTAGCTCATGTTGAAGCAGGAATTCGCTCTTTTGATTTAACCATGCCGGAAGAAATAAATCGTATGGTTACAGATAGTATTACAGATTATTTTTTTACTACATCGGAAATTGCTAATACTAATTTGAGAAAATTGGGAGTTTCAGAAGAAGCAATTTTTTTTGTAGGTAATGTAATGATAGATACTTTGTTGGTAAATAAACCTCGCTTTTTACCTCCCTCAGTTTTTACAACCTTGGGGTTACAGAAAGATAATTATCTGGTTATGACTTTACATCGCCCTGCCAATGTAGATGAAGGTGAAAAATTAAGAGAGCTAATAGTAACTATTGTTAATAATGTTGCTGGATTACCAGTTTTGTTTCCAATACATCCAAGAACAGCCAAAATTTTTAGTGATTTAGGAATACAAGCTGAGAATCTTTTTATAATAGACCCTTTGGGTTATTTAGAATTCAATTATTTGGTTGCAAATGCCAAAGCAGTAATAACTGACTCAGGAGGAATCACTGAAGAAACAACCGTTATGGGTATCCCATGTATTACTTTAAGAGATAACACAGAGCGACCTGAAACAATTACTATAGGTACTAATGAATTGGTAGGCACTAACCCATCAGCCTTACTTCCGGTATTATCACAATTGCTAAATGGAAAGTGGAAAAAAGGAGGAATTCCTGAAAAATGGGATGGAATGGCAGCAGAAAGGATAGTTGAATGTCTTTTAAATTTGCAGTAAGTCACTGGTTTTAAGTTTTTTTAATAACTCTGATAAGATTTTAATATTTGTAAAACTTTGAAAAAATGAATATGACGATTGGCGAGAGTGTAAATTGTTTAGATTTAATAATAGAGTTTAAATGAGTACTAAGCAAAAAGCGTGGAGTGTAAAAGAAAATAATTTAGATAAATTTATTAAAATTGTTTTTTTTATAGTTAGTCCTATTTTCGGTTTTTTATATTCTTTAAAAAATATAAAAACCAAATCTTCGTATGTTATTTTCTTTCTAACTGCAATCTGTTTTGGTATTAGTTTTACTGTAGAAAGGCAAAGTGGAAATGAGAATGATTTTGATAGTTTTTTTTACAGGGAAGAATTTGAGTCTTTTCAAAGTGTAGATTATTTAGAATATATAGATGGTTTAAAAGATTTTTTAAGTTTTGATGAAGGAAGAAAAGATTATTATTATGAAACGATAGCTTTTTTTGTTTCTAGATTTACAAATAACTATCATTATTTGTTTGCTGTTTTTGCTATAGTTTTTTCTTTTTTTGCATTAAAAACGTTTCGGTTTTTAACGGAAGAGGAGAATTTTAAAAATAACTTATCGTCTTATATTCTCGCTTATATATTTTTAACAAATCAGATTTTTAATATCAATGGAGTTCGGTTTTGGACAGCAGCTTGGGTTGCCGTTTTTATAGTATTTCAGGTTTTTAGAAATAAAAAATATCAATATTTATTATTGATGGTACTACTTCCATTTATGCATGGCTCGTATTGGATATTTATTTTTGTTGTTTTTGTTTATATATTATTGAGTAGATTTTATAGGATTTTTATTGTTTTATTTTTCTTCAGTTTTATTTTTTCTTCAATATCGTTACAATTGGCAAAAGACAGTACAAGTTTTTTACCGATTTTTCTTGTAAAATTAATAGATTCATATACCAGTGCAGAAACGATTGAGAAGGTAAGTGCACAGGGGACAGGTTTTTTTTGGATAGCTAAAATTTTCAAAACCGTATCATTTACTTATATGAATTTACTAGTGTATTTGTTTATAAGGAATGAAAAATTAATTAAAGAAAACTTTAAAACGGAAAGTCTTTATAAATTTTTATTAGTATTAGTAACTTTTGCAAATTTTACGATGAGTATTCCGTCTTTAGGAGGAAGATTCTTTTTATTGTCTTACCCAATAATAGCTTATATATGGCTAATCAATTTTGGAAAGAACAGGTATAAATATATACTCTACTTTTTTCCTCTGGCATTCTTTTTCAATATTTATGAACAGCTTATTTTATATTTAAAGGTTACGGGTGTGTATTTCTATATTTCAAGTCCATTTTATATTGTTTATGAATATTTGTTTTAGAAGTATGTTTTTTAAATTATAAAATGCTTGTTAATAATTATAGATTACATAATTGAGAAATAAATAAAGACTTCTTTTATGTGTATTTAAAATGAAAGGATTTGATGTAAAATGTTTTAATAAAAATGAAAAATAAAAAAATTATAATTATTGCAAGTGCTATTTTTCCATTTCAATCTCCAAGAGCTAATAGGGCGACAGAGTTGGCCAAAGAGTTTGGTAAACAAGGACATGATGTGACTATCTATGGAGTATTAGGGGATTATGATTATTCAGTGTTTGAAGCTAAAAATAATGTCAAAGTTAAAAACATTGAAAAAATGACTTTTGCAACTTTGAATAGCGATAATTCTGGTAAAGATACTTTTCTAAATAAAATTTTAAGACGTTTATTAGGACGTTGGCTAGAGTTTCCAAATATTGAGTTCATGTTTAAGATGACTAAAATTCTTAAAAAAGAAAAAGGGACAGATATGTTGATATCCATCGCATATCCGCATCCTATTCATTGGGGATGTGCATTGGCAAAAGCGCGAATGGGAATTAAGTTCCCTAAACTGTGGGTGGCAGATTGTGGAGACCCTTATATGGGGAATCCAATTGAAACACCGGTTTTTTATTTTAAATATATTGAGAAGTGGTTTTGTCGGAATGTAGATTATATTACGATTCCGATAGAAGAAGGTAGATCTGCATATTATTCTGATTTTAGAGATAAAATTAAAGTCATTCCACAAGGTTTTGATTTTGATTTAGTGCGTATAGATTCAAAAGAGCCTAATAATGAAGTGCCTACATTTATTTATTCAGGTGTTTTTTATCAGGGAGTTAGAGACCCTAGAGTGTTTCTGGATTACCTTTCTAAGGTGTTAATTAATTTTAAATTTATCATTTATACACAATCAAAAGATATATTGGAACCCTATAAAAGTAAATTAGGAGAAAAACTTATTATAAAAGATTATGTAACCAGAGAGGAATTATTAGTAGAATTGGCTAAAGCTGATTTTTTAGTAAACTTTGAAAATGGAAATGCAGTACAGTCTCCCAGCAAGTTGATTGACTATGCTTTAGCAAAAAGACCCATAATGTCAGTATCGTCTTTTGCAATTGATGAAGATAATATTGAGAGGTTTCTGAAAGGTGATTACAGCGGAAAGTTAGAAGTGCATAATATTGATCAATATGATATCAGAAACGTAGCGAATAAGTTTATTTCGCTTAGTTCCGGTGATTTATTAAAGTAGTCTTTAGGATTATATTATAGTGTAAAAATAATAATAATGTGTGGTATATATATAACTAACATTCCTTATGAAAAGGAAGAAGTGTTGGACAAACTTAACTTAATAAAGTTTAGAGGACCTGATAATTTAGGGTACTTAAAAGAAGGGAATATTTCTTTAGGTCATCTAAGATTGGCTATTGTCGATTTGGATGTTCGTTCAAATCAGCCATTTTTTTATGATAAATATATTATCGTTTTTAATGGGGAAATATATAATTTTCAGGATATCAGGGATGAATTGAAAACTTTAGGCTACTCTTTTGAAACGACTGGTGATACAGAAGTTTTAGTAAAGGGATATGCAGCATGGGGTAAAGATCTTTTACCAAAGATTAATGGAATGTTTGCATTTGCGATTTATGATATTGAAAATGAAAAAGTTTTTTGTGCAAGAGACCGACTTGGTGTAAAGCCATTTTATTATTATTGGAAAGATGGTTTTTTTGAAATTTGTAGCCAATTAAAACCTCTAATGAATTCAGAGAGTGTAGTATCGGATGAAGCGATTTCAATTTATTTAGATTGTGGTTATGTGCCTTCTCCCTATTCAATTTTGAAAAATGTATTCAAGTTAAGTCCTGGGAAATTTATCGAAGTTGATTTAGTGGCCCAATCAATGAGTATTTCTGAATATTGGGATTTGGAACCAGTTACGGCTAGAGATATTTCGTATGAGGATGCTAAAGAAGAATTACACAAATTATTGATTGATGCCGTAAGAATAAGGATGGATTCAGATGTTCCATTAGGGACGTTTCTTTCAGGGGGGATAGATTCAGCGTTGGTTACTGCTATTGCGTCTAAAATATCTGCAGAAAAGATAAATACATTTACTATTGGATTTAATGATCCGAAGTTTGATGAAAGTAAAATAGCAGAAGAGTTTTCAAAAATTTTAGATACAAATCATAAAACTACATTTTGTAATGCAAATGATGCATTAAAATTACTGCCGAAATTTCAAGAAGTTTATGATGAACCTTTTGCTGATAGTTCAGCTCTGCCTTCATTGTTATTGAATTCAGTTACAAAAAAAGGAGTTACAGTCGCTTTATCTGGTGATGGTGGAGATGAAAGTTTTTTAGGATATAACTATTTTGAAAGCATCAGAAAAGCTACAGTTTTTTTTAGAATCCCCTACTTTATTAGAAGTTTACTGGGGCTTTTAATAATAAATAAAAAATCAAAATTTAAAGAGTGGCTTTTAATCAGGAATATTGACGATTTTATAGTAAGGGTTTTTGTTTCAGTGAATAGTTTGAATTTAGTGAAGAATGATTCATGGATAAATAGATATTACTCAATATTTAAAAAATTATCCTCAAATGAAATGCAAAGAGCTGCTGATCTAAATATTAAACTTTGGTTAGAAAATGATAGTAATGTTAAGGTTGATAGAGCGAGCATGGCTTATGCCGTAGAAGTTAGAAGTCCTTTTTTAGATTATAGAATAATTGAATTCGCTAGAAAGTTACCGGTAAGTTTTAGATATAAAAAAGCACTGAGAAAAAAGATTTTGAGAGATATATTGGAAGAGTATATACCTAGTTCCGTTTTTAATCAGCCCAAAAGAGGATTTTCTATACCATTAGATGATTGGATTAAAAATGACCTAAAAGATGATATCTTAAATTGTTTGAATGATTCATTTTTGAATAACGTACCTAATCTGGATGTTGAGAAATTCAAAGAACAATTGTATAATCATATGGAAGGTAAGGAGATTAATGGAACCAACATCTGGAAGTTATATATGCTTGCGAAATGGTCTGAGTATAATAATATTAGTCTGTGTTCAAAAACTAATTAGGTCGTATTAGTATTTTTTATTGTTGTTGCTTATCAATGGATAAGGAATACACTGTTTTTATAAGTGAAAGAATATTGATTATCCTTGATTACTGATGTTTCCTGTTCGAAATTTTTATGAAATATGAAAATCAAAATGCATGGAAATTATCATTCGTGTCATTACGGATCGTCAGACTCGAAATCAAAAATTAAATTAAAATAAAGAAAGGGTCTTATTATGGAAAAAAAGAGAGTCGTTTTTGTAGCGGCTTCTACTCAGGGTGGCGGTGCCGAAAGAATGCAAATCAATATCATGCATTCTCTTTCTGTTGAAAAATACGATGTCTTTTTTGTGAATACCAGCATTGAGCCTAAGCCTCAAAGTTTGAAACCACACATTAAATATATTCAATACAATAAAAGCCATGCCAAAAATGCATATCGTTTGTTGTCTAAAGATTTAAAGCATATTAATCCGCATTATATTTTTACCACATCCATTGTTGTTGCGTATTTGTTGCAGATCATACGTATGATGTCCAGGCTTAAATCCAGGTTGATTGTTCGTATTGCTGTACCACCATCGGAGTTGTCACATGGAGGATTAAAATCGTCGGTTCTCAGTATGATTAATTCGTTTACTCTTAAGCATGCAGACCTGATTATTGCTCAGACCGAATTTTCGAAAACAGATGTTGCCAGGCACTATAAAGTACCGCTGACAAAAATAAAAGTAATCAGAAATATTGTTGATCAATCGTTATTGGACGAAAGTGGAGATCTGTATTTTCCGGGTGAATTTATTAGCGGGAATTATAACGTAGTAGCTGCGGGAGCCTTATATTCTGTAAAAGGATTTGACCTTTTAATTCATGCTATGAAAGAAGTGGTAAAGCACAATATAGCAACCCGTTTATATATTTTAGGTGATGAGCGATATGAGACGGGATACAAAGCCCAATTGCTGAATATGATAAAAGATAATCAATTAACAAATCATGTTTTTTTATTAGGCCATCAATCGAATCCTTATCCGTATTATAAAAATGCCGATTTGTTTGTATTGTCTTCACGTAAAGAAGGTTTCCCAAATGTTGTTTTAGAAGCATTATATTATGGAATCCCGGTTGTTGCAACCAATTGTGTGGATTTTTCGGAGGTCATCAATAATGGCGTAAATGGATACATTGTTCCTAAAGATTCGGTAAATGATTTATCGGAAGGGATAATTATGGCTATAGATCATTTGAAAAAGACTACTACTAACAAGATTGTTAATTATAATTACGAGCAAATTTTTAGCTGATGCATTTAGTTTCTGTTATTATTCCGACCTATAAACCCGGAGATTATATATATCAATGCTTCGAGTCGCTTTCTGTTCAGACTTGCGGCAATTCTGTATTTGAGGTTGTAGTTGTCTTAAATGGGGAAAGAGAGCCTTATTATGATAGTATAGCGTCAGCGCTGAAAAAGCACAATGTTAATTACAAGCTGTTCTATACAGATATCCCCGGGGTATCAAATGCAAGAAATATAGCGCTTGATTATGTCGCAAACAGTAATACATCGTATGTTGCCTTTTTGGATGATGACGACAGATTAAGTCCGTCTTTTGTAGAAGAATGCTTAAAAAAGGCACAACCAGATGTCATTGTGGTATCCAATACCAAAACCTTTGTTGAAAACACAGATGAAAAGCTCGGTGATGATTATCTCTCCAGTTGTTTTAAAAAAAATCAGGGAAAAAAATATAATATCATAAATTACAGGAGTTTTCTATCAACAGTATGCGCGAAACTCATTCCGTTATCTGTTATCGGAAAAACCAGATTTGATACGCATTTTGCTATCGGTGAAGATTCCTTATTTGGTTTCGAAATATCCGGCAGCATAAATGAAATGAGCCTGGCAGACGAAAAAGCTGTTTATTTTAGAGGTTTACGGCCATTATCGGCAAGCAGAAAAAAACAAAAAAAAATACCCCGTATTTTATGCAGCTTAGGCTTGTGTAAAAAGTACTCACAGGTTTATTTTACGCATTGGAGACAGTACAGTTTCAAGTTTTATATAACGAGAATTTTAGCTGAAATGCAATATATTTTTAAAACCCTTATCCATTAATAATAACCGACTTAAAGAAAATAAATAATGAAATATACTTTTGAAGTTATTACATCTCCCGATATTTTGTGGGATAAAATGGCCTCATGCTATGACCATACTGTATTTAAGTCCAAAAACTGGGCGAATTTTCTGAAGGAGTTCTATAATGTGGCTCCGTTTGTTGTTTCTGTATCTGAAAAAGATAAAGAGATCGGCTATTTTTATGGACATAAAATAAAGAAGTTAGGCGTTCAGATAGTAGCGTCGCCTTTTGAGGGTTGGTCAACATCTTATCAGGGTTTATCAATGTTGAAAGAGATAACGGTGAATCAAAGATTGGATATTTATGAAGAATTAATAGCATGGTTGTTTAAGAATAAGCACTGTCGTTATTTTCAGGTTTCTGATTGGCAATTGGAAGTTGCGGAGTGCCTGCATCGTAATTTTACTATTGAATTGCAGAAAGGTTATGTGCTGGATCTTACAAAAGATAAGGAAGAGCTTTATAAAAACATGAGTTACAGCAGTGTGCGTTATTCAATTAATAAATCCAGAAAAAAGGGAGTAGAAGTAAAGGAAATTTCGGACGTAAATGAATATGCTCACGAATATTATAAACAGTTGAAAGAGGTTTTTCAGAAACAAGGTTTAACGCCTACCCATTCTATGGAGCAAACCAGGACAATGTTGCAGCATACCTTTTCTGAGAATATGATTGCTCTTTATGCCGTTAATCCTGAAGGAGAATGTCTGGCTTCAGCATTTTTTCCTTATGCTGGTAATTATGGGTTCTTTTCAGGAGGAGCAAGCTACCAATCGGCACAGAGTTACTGTCCTAATGAATTAATCATGTGGAGTGCTATAGAAATGTTGAAGGATAAGGGCGTGAAATATATGGAATTTGGTGGAGGGCGCCGTTATAAAGAAAAGTACGGTCCTACGCCTTATGTCAAACCAAAAATTATTGCATCGAGCCTGCCCTGGCTTATTCCTGCCAAGTCATTTGCCAAATCAGCATTTTATACTGTTAGAAAAATTGGAGCATTGCTTAAAGGTAGAAGAGTCAATGAAGGTGTATAATAATATTAAATGATGAGAAAAATGATTTCTTTAATGTATCATGATGTATATGAATATACAGTCCAGGAAAGTGGTTTTCAAACATCACCAGCCAATAAATATAAAATTTCAAAAGAGGAATTTGCAAAACAAATTCAAAGTATATCCAAATATTGTAGTGATAGAAATATTTTAAAAGAAAATATAATGCTCACCTTTGATGATGGAGGGTCTTCTTTTTATTCAATAATAGCACCGATTTTAAAAGAATATGGTTTTAAGGGATATTTCTTTATTAGCACCGCATTTATTAATACTAAAGGATTTTTAACATCAGATCAGGTGATTTCGCTGCATGAAGAAGGACATTTTATAGGAGCACATTCTCATACACATCCGGGGATGTTAAATAAATTGCCGTTAGTAGAATTGGAAGAGGAGTGGTCCGTTTCAATTAAAATATTAAATGATCTGTTAAAGACTAAAACCACACATGTATCGATTCCTGGCGGTTCCTTTTCTAAGGAAATGGGAAATATACTTGCTAACAAGGGAATTGAATCGATATTCATATCACAACCTACTAATAAAATAGAGTTTATCAGTGATAATTGTCGCACTATAGGAAGATTCGCAATTTATAACAATACAAAGGTTACGGAAGTTGAAGATTTATTGAAAACTATTTCGTTAACGCGTTTAAGACAGATTGTGAAATGGAAAAGTTTAATTCTGTTTAAGTATTTATTAGGGACAAATTATTTAAGGATTCGGAAATTTTTATTGAAATCATAAAGAGCATGAAAATTTTATACTTACATCAATATTTTAAATTTCCAAGTGAAAATGGAGGGACACGTTCCTATGATCTGGCTACTGGATTTGCAGAAAAGGGATATGAAATCGAAATAGTGACATCCACTTCAGATCCGGAATATAACCAGGCGAAACGTTGGGTAAAGTTGCAAAAAGATGGTTTAATAGTACATTACATCTATTTGCCGTATGGAAATCACTTATCTTATTTTAAAAGGAGTCTGGTTTTCTTTCAGTTTCTTTGGTTTGCTTCATTTAAACTGTTGGCAATAAAAACCGATTTAGTTTTAGCGACTTCTACACCTTTGTCTATAGGTATTCCTGCTTTGATAAAAAAATGGATGACTAAAACACCATTTGTTTTTGAAGCAAGAGATGTGTGGCCGGAAGCTGTTATTGCAATAGGAGCAATAAAAAATATTTATTTGCAGAAACTATTGTACCAACTGGAAAGAATAATTTATAAAAATGCAGCTGCAATTGTTCCCCTATCGGTTGATATGAAGAAATCCATTGTCGATAGATATCCGCAATTTAAAACGAAGCCTATTGAAATTATAGAGAACATTTCTGAAATCAGACGCTTTCAAAACAGCCATAATCAGGACAAATCATTATTGAAAGAAAAAATAGGGTTTGTACCCCGATTTACGGTTTTATATGCCGGAACTTTCGGTCGTGTGAATGGAATAGGTTATGTTGTGAAATTAGCCAAAGAAGTAATAGCAATAGATCCGACAGTTGTTTTTGTATTGATTGGTGCCGGTGCAGAAAAAGAAATGATCACACAGTTAGCTTTAGATGAGGGCGTTTTGAATAAAAATGTTTTCATACTTGATCCGGTTTCCAAACAAGAGTTGCCACAACTGTATTATGAATGCAATATGGGAAGTTCTTTTGTGATACCGGTGAAAGAATTGTGGGCCAATTCAGCCAATAAATTTTTTGATACTTTGGCGGCAGGAAAACCGATATTGATTAATCATCCCGGATGGCAGAAAGATAAGATCGAATCTGAGGACATAGGTTATGTACTTCCGGAAAAAATTGACAAATTTGCAGCTCATGATTTTGTAAACTACACTCAGAATGTTGCGCTGGTTAAGAAGCAATCCATCTGGGCTTTGGAAGTTGCTAAACGTAGCTATTCATTGGAAATAGCAGTTGAAAAGTATATAGGGGTTTTTAATAAGATATTATAATGTATAAAAATTATTGTAAACGATTTTTTGATTTTACCGTTGCATTATTTGGTTGTATACTACTATTTCCCATTTTTGTAGTTGCAACGATTTGCCTCTATTTTGCTAATCAGGGCAAACCTTTTTTCTTTCAGGTCAGACCTGGGAAAAAGGAAAAACTTTTTAAAATCATTAAGTTTAAGACTATGAATGATAAGAAAGATGCTAATGGGAATTTATTACCGGATTCGGAACGTTTAACAAAAGTTGGAAGTTTTGTGCGTAAAACATCTATCGATGAGATTCCTCAGCTAATCAATGTTTTAAAAGGCGATATGAGCTTAATAGGGCCACGACCGTTATTGCCGGCGTATTTGCCATTATATAACGAGATGCAAAAACAACGTCACGATGTTCGGCCAGGTATAACCGGTTGGGCACAGGTTAATGGCAGAAATGCAATCAGTTGGCAGCAAAAATTTGAATATGATGTTTTCTATGTAAATAATATTAGCTTTATGAACGATATGAAAATTATATTTTTAACTGTTAAAAAAGTTGTCGTGAGAGAAGGAATAGCTGCAGAAGGTATGGCAACAACAGAAGCGTTTAAAGGGAATTAAAACTAAACTATGAAAAATATAGCAATTATAGGAGCCGGAGGATTTGGTCGGGAAGTAAAAATGCTTATTGACGATATCAATTCTAGAGGAGCAAAGTATAATTTCATCGGTTTTTACGATGATGGATTAGAAAAAGGGACAGTAGTGAATAATCATATTGTTTTGGGAGGAATAGATGATTTGAATAAGACTGATAAAAAGCTTTGTGTTGCATTAGGGATAGGTGATCCTAATTTGAAATCAAAAATTATCAGTAGAATTACAAATCCGGATATTGAATTTCCTGAAATGATTCATCCTAGTGTTTTGATAGGGAAGGATGAAGTGTCTATAGGAAAAGGAACGATAATTTGTGCAGGAACAATTATTACCTGTAATATCCTTATTAAGGAGTTTGTCACACTTAACCTTATGTGTACTGTTGGGCATGATACACAGATAGGCTCTTTTGCCTCTTTTATGCCTTCAGTTAATATTTCGGGTGAAGTTAAAATAGAGGATAAGGTATATGTTGGAACGGGAGCAAAAATTATCAATCAGCTTGAAATAGGCACAGGGACAATTGTTGGGGCTGGTGCCGTAGTTTCAAAATCATTGCCTGCAAAATGCACTGCTGTTGGAATACCGGCTAAACCAATTAAATTTCATGAATAATTATAGGACTAGGTAACAGATTGGCATTTAACCGAAAAATTATGACCTTATGCTAATGAAACGCTTGTTTGATGTTGTTTTAGCGATACTGCTATTAATGATTGGTTTATTATTGATGGTTGTTGTATGGTTATTGTCAGCTATAGCAACAAAATCAAACGGGCTTTTTTTTCAAAAAAGAATAGGACAGTTCGGGAAAACCTTTACTATAATAAAATTCAGAACGATGCGTTCTATTGCCTTAAGAGATCCGGTATCGGGCGAATATGTAAATAGAGCAATTATTCCTCCGGTATGTGCTGCGCTTCGGAAATATAAGCTTGATGAATTACCACAATTAATCAATATAATCAGCGGAGATATGAGTTTTGTTGGTCCGAGACCCGATTTACCGGGATATTATGATCAATTAGAAGGAGAAGAGCGAAAAATATTACAATTAAAACCAGGTGTGACCTGTGAAGCAAGTATTAAATACGCTGACGAGGAAAATCTTTTAAAGAAACAGAAGAATCCTGAACAATATAATGATGAGGTAATTTTCCCGGATAAGGTAAAAATGAATCTGGAGTATTATTATAAACGGAGCTTTTTTGGGGATATAAAAATATTATTTAACACTCTGTTTCGTTTTTGTTAAATTTACAACATTGTTTAGTGGCTGATAAATAGCAGGCGGGCACTAAACTATTTTGGATATATAGCTGCGATTTGTTTACATTGAAAAAAGAATAGTTACTTTTGCATTTAATAAAAGCTGTAAATTAAAATTTTAGATAATGAATTCGAAGATTTGGCTTTCTTCACCTCACATGGGAGGTACAGAGCAACAATATATAAATGAAGCTTTTGAAAGTAACTGGATAGCGCCTTTGGGACCGAATGTTACAGGCTTTGAAAATTCATTACAATCCTATTTAGCAAACAATGTTGAGGTAGCGGCGTTAAGTTCCGGTACAGCAGCATTGCATTTGTCTTTAATATTATTAGGAGTAGGACAGGGAGATGAAGTGATTTGCCAGTCAATGACTTTTTCTGCATCAGCAAACCCGATAGCTTATCAGGGTGCGACTCCCGTTTTTATTGATAGCGAACCGGATACCTGGAATATGTGTCCTGTAGCTTTAGAAAAGGCAATTATTGACAGAATTTCGTTAGGTAAAACCCCTAAGGCGATTATTGCGGTACATTTATACGGTATGCCGTATAAAGTTGATGAAATAAATAAAATAGCACAGCAATATAATATTCCGGTTATTGAAGACAGTGCAGAAGCATTGGGAAGTACTTATAAAGGCATTTCCTGCGGAACTTTCGGTGAGTTTGGTATCTTGTCTTTTAACGGAAATAAAATCATTACAACCTCCGGTGGCGGAGCATTAGCCGTTAAAAATGCCGAACTAAAAAAGAAAGCCGTATTTTTAGCAACGCAGGCGAGAGATGAAGCACCACATTATCAGCACAGTGTTATTGGATATAATTATAGAATGAGCAATATTTGTGCTGGAATTGGCAGAGGGCAGATGGAAGTATTGGATGATCATGTACAACTGCGTAGAAAAGTCAATCAGTACTATGTAACGTACTTCGGGAATATTGAAGGGGTGAGCGTATTACAGGAGCCAAATTCGGATTATTTTTCGAATCATTGGTTAACCGCGATATATTTGGATCCGAAAATTCACGGCGAAAAATCGGCTGAAGATTTACGTTTGTTATTTGAAGAAAACAATATTGAAAGCAGACCGCTTTGGAAACCAATGCATTTACAGCCGGTTTTTGAAGGAACACCTTATTATGGAGAAACGGTTGCTGAGAATTTATTTAAAAACGGATTGTGTTTGCCGTCAGGTTCTAATTTAACTGAAGCAGAAATGGAAAGAATTGGAACGGTTCTTGATACGTTCTTCCAGTTGAAATTGAAACACACTTTCACATATTAGTTTTATCAGGATAATTATTTTTATAATGAATAATAATACATTTAAACTTGAAAAATAGTATTTTTCGTAGGCTATATTCGAATTTGGAACAGGCTTCAACTACCTTTAGAGATGACTTTTCCTTACAAAGTTTGCGCTATTTACCAAGATGGATTGTCTTATTTATAGATATTTCTGTAGTGATTATTGCGTCCATAATGAGTTACTTTCTTTTGGACGGACTTGGTATTCAGTTTAAGTTAGTATTAAATAAAGACAAGTTTATATATGTTGTAAGTGTTTACTTCTCGGTTACGATTTTCTTCTTTTGGTTATTCCGCACTTATTCCGGAATTATAAGGCACTCCACTTTTATAGACGGTATTCGCTTGTTTTTTGCGCAATCGTCTACTTTTCTGGTAATGTTTTTTATAAATGTATATTTTGAACAGGCAATAGGTGACAAATTATTCCTGAATACCCGTTTGTTCATCAATATCATTATCTCATTCATGGGGTTGTTTTTATACCGTATTGTGGTAAAACAATTCTTTGAACATTATCTTACAGAATCTAAAAACAATAAACTGGAAAGAGCACTGATTTATGGTGATGGATTCAATGCAACGGCATTAGCCAATGCGTTACGATCAGAGCGCCCGGCCAGATTTAAACTGTTAGGATTTGTAGATTCTGACCGATCCAATACTACAAAAAGGATTTTAGATTTACCCATTTTTATCGTTAAGAAAAAGATTCCGGTGCTCCTGCGTTCGGTTGGTGCGAATGCTTTAATAATCGCAACAAACAGTCTGAAGGAAGACCTGATGATGGAACTTATCGATGAATGTCTGGAATATGGATTTAAAGTATATACCATTCCTGTAGTTGCCGACTGGTCTGACGCGAAAGACATCTCTAAAAAAGTAAAATCAATTCAGATTGAAGACCTTTTGGAAAGAAAACCAATTCAGTTGGACAATACCTCAATTGGAAATGAATTGAGCAATAAAACCGTTTTAATTACCGGAGCAGCAGGATCAATCGGTAGCGAGATCGTTAATCAGGTCATTGCGTTTTCTCCTAAAAAAGTTATTCTGATCGATCAGGCAGAAACGCCTATATATCATCTGACTCTTGAACTGAATAAGAAAACGACGGCAACCAATATTTTTCCTTATGTGGCCGATATCCGGAACAGAAAGGAAATAGAAACCATATTTGCGAAACATAATCCCGATATCGTATTTCATGCGGCTGCCTATAAACACGTTCCTATGATGGAAGATCACCCTATTCAGGCGGTATATACCAATGTTATGGGAACCCGGAATCTGGCAGACTTGTCGGTAGCATACAAAACGTCAAAGTTTGTGATGGTTTCCACAGATAAAGCTGTGAATCCAAGTAATGTTATGGGAGCCAGTAAGCGTATTGCAGAGAAATATGTGCAGACGCTTAATTATCATTTGCATAATAATGGACTAAAAGAAACTAAGTTTATTACAACCCGATTTGGGAATGTATTAGGATCTAACGGTTCTGTAGTGCCTTTGTTTAAACAGCAAATAGCAAATGGCGGACCAATAACAATAACACATCCTAAAATCATCCGTTATTTTATGACCATTCCGGAAGCCTGTCAATTAGTATTGGAAGCCGGAGCAATGGGAAGTGGTGGTGAGATTTATATTTTCGATATGGGAAAACCGGTAAAAATTATCGATCTGGCCCGTAAAATGATCAGGATGGCTGGTTTACAGCCGGACAAGGACATCAAAATTGAAATTGTAGGTTTACGTCCCGGTGAAAAATTATACGAAGAGCTGTTGAATGATTCTTCAAAAACATTACCAACCCATCATGAAAAAATAATGGTGGCAGTTGAAGTAACCGATACATTTGAAGATATTTCTCAGGCAATAAATATATTAATTCAATTGGCTGAAGAGGGACATGAGATGTCAAAAATTGTGATGCAGATGAAAACAATTGTCCCGGAGTTTATCAGTTTGAATTCGGCGTTTTCGACCTTAGATGTTAATTAAAAAATCAAAAGCATATCTTTGCGCAAATTTTATTATTATGAATATTTTTCCTCGCTTTTTCTGTTTACTGTCAGTAATAACGGTACTTTTCTTGTCGTCATGTGCGCAAAAAAAAGACATTGTTTATTATCAGAATATTGACCAGTTCGCAACGGGAACAGCTTCTGCTTCTTTTGAGCCAAAATTGCAGCCTGATGATTTATTAATGATTGTTGTTTCCGCTGAAAACCCTGAAGCTGCAGCCCCATTTAATCTGTATGCGGTAACAGTACAGAGTAGTCTTGAAACAGCAGCAAGTCAGCCCCGTTTGCAAACATATTTAGTAGATTCTAAAGGAGAGATTTCTTTCCCGGTTATCGGTAATATAAAATTGGGTGGCTTGACAAGAAGTGAGGCGATGGCAAAATTAAAAGAACTATTGGAGGTATATATTAAAAATCCAACGGTTAATATGAGAATCCTGAATTATAAGATTACGATTCAGGGTGAAGTAACCAGACCGGGTACATATCCAATACAGTCGGAACGGATTACACTATTGGAAGCAGTTAGTATGGCCGGTGATTTAACAGTTTACGGAAAACGTAATAATATATTGGTGTTAAGAGAAATGGATGGAAAAGTGACTTCAACCAGAGTAGATTTAACGAATTCAAATTTTATAAACTCTCCGTTTTATTACCTGAAACAAAATGATGTAGTATATGTGGAGCCTAATAAAACAAAAGTCAACTCTTCTGTTATCGGACCAAATATTACGGTTGCGATTTCAGCAATCTCCCTATTAATAACGATAATTGCTTTAACCACAAGATAGATATAGATGAATCAGGAATTTAATAATTTTGAAGAGCAAAACGAAAATAACTTCTCTATTCGTGAACAGATTGATAAATACTTAATCCATTGGCGTTGGTTTGTACTGGGGGTAATTCTTTCATTAGTAGCAGCATTTCTGTATTTGCGTTATTACACATCGCCCAGTTATAAAGCTGTTTCAACTATACTTGTAAAAGATGATAAAAAAGGAGGTATTGCTTCTGAGCTGGCAGCGTTTTCAGATATTGGAATGCTAACTGGGGCAAAAAGCAGTGTCGATAATGAAGTGGAGATTTTAAAATCCAGAACATTAGTTGAAAACGTTATACAAAGATTAGATCTAAACGTATTCTATATCGCTGAAGGAAGAGTTAAGTCTTCTTTTTTATATAAAGAATCTCCAATTGAAATTGTGTTTACAAATAAAAGCAAAGATTTTTATTTGCGAAATTTTACTTATACAATAGAAAATAAAAGCAATAAACGTTTCTTTATCTACGATGACAAAGAAAATAAATTAGGCGAATATTCTTATGGTAGTGAAGTAAAAACCAAATTTGGAACTTTAATTGTTAATAAAAAATTAGAAAACCTGATAGATGCTGAAGGTAAAAGCAATAGTAATAATCCTTTCGTTGTTCATGTTAAAATAGTTTCCTTGTCGAAAGTTACTGAAAATTTTAAATCAAAATTGATAGTAAATCCGTTAAGCAAAAATACCAGTGTTATCGAATTATCGCTAACCGATCCTGTAAAAGAAAGAGCGGAGGATTTTTTAAATGCTTTAGTGAGAATATATAATGAAGATGCTATAGCAGACAAAAACTTTATCTCTGAAAATACATCCCGATTTATTTCACAGCGTTTAGAATTGATTACGGATGAGTTGGACGGTGTTGAAAAAAATGTGGAAGGTTATAAGAAGCAAAATAAAATTACGGATATTACTTCAGAAGCAGGATTGTTTTTGGAAAATGCCAGCCAATATGAAAAGAATGTTGTAGAAACGGAAACGCGGCTTAAGGTTGTGGCTTCTATGAAGGAATTCTTGAAAAACAGTAAAACGGGAGATCTGCTTCCGAATAATATAACCTCCGATGCAAATACTTCCACCTCTATTGATGAGTACAATAAATTGGTTTTGGAACGCAATCGTATTTTAAAGAGCTCTACGCCAAATAACCCGGTTGTGATTTCATTGGATGAAAAAATTGTTTCGCTGAAAGCTGGAGTTGATGAAAGTTTGTCAAGAATGCAATCGGCTCTGATGATCAAAAAAACAGATTTGGACAGACAGGAAGGTTTACTGGGTGGTCGTATTTCACAGATTCCGAGACAGGAAAGAGAATTCCGAATTTTACAACGCCAACAGCAAATCAAAGAGTCTCTTTATCTTTATTTATTGCAGAAAAGAGAAGAAACAGCTATTTCACTGGCTGTAACAGCACCCAATGCAAAAGTTGTTGATGCTGCAAATGCATCTGATATTCCTGTTTCTCCAAAGAAAAGTATTATTTATTTAGGGGCATTAATTATAGGATTATTACTGCCATTTGGAGTTATCTATTTTATTGATTTACTCGATACCAAAGTAAAAACGAGACAAGATATCGAGGAACGAATCAAAGCGCCGTTTTTGGGTGATATCCCGCAATCACTTTCTGCTAATGAGTTAATTAATGCCACCAGCAGAAGTGGTGCTGCAGAAGCCTTGCGAATCGCCAAAACAAACCTGGAGTTTATGTTGAATCATGTTCCGGACGGACAGGCCAAAACTATTTTTCTGACCTCTACTTTCCCGAAAGAAGGGAAAACATTTGTGACGGCTAATATGGCAGCTACAATTGCACTATCAGGAAAAAAAGTATTGTTAATCGGTATGGATATCCGTAATCCAAGATTGGATGATTATATTCCAATACCAGCAAAAGGACTAACAAATTACCTCTCCACAAAAGATGATTCTATCAAGAATTATATAATTAAGCATGAAGGGTTTGAAGAGTTCTATGTACTGCCTTCAGGAGTTATTCCTCCTAATCCTGCTGAGTTACTGATGAGTAAAAAAGTCAATTCTCTTTTTGAGGAACTTAAGAAAGAATACGATTATATTATTGTAGATACTGCTCCGGTTAGCTTAGTGACGGATACCATGTTGGTTGCTCATCTGGCAGATGTATTTATATATGTAGTGAGAGCAAATTATCTGGATAAACGTATGTTAGGTGTGCCGCAAATCATCTATAAAGAAAAGAAATTGCCAAACATGTGTATGTTGTTAAATGATACAGATACAACTAAAGGCTATGGTTATGGTTATGGCTATGGTGCAGATGTTGAAGACGATAGACCTTGGTGGAGAAAACTGTTAAGCAGATAGACCTGCTGAATTTTAATAAAAAAGCCCTTATTAATAAGGGCTTTTTTATTGGAAGTGTCCCGTCCTGAAATAAGTTGACACAAAATCGACTTATTATGAAAGACACAACAACAACGCGAGTTAAGCGTACTCAAAAGGATTATAATATGGCTTTTAAATTAGCTGTAGTTTCCCGAGTTGAACAAGGCGAAATGACCTATAAACAGGCTCAAACTGTTTACGGTATCCAAGGCAGAAGTACTGTTTTGGTTTGGCTGCGAAAATATGGTAACTTAGACTGGAGTAAACCAAATCTGTTATTTATGTCTAAATCTAAAGAAACCCCGGCTCAGATTATTAAACGATTAGAGAAAGAACTGGCAGGTGAGAAACTTCGAAATAAGATTCTCAATACGATGATCGACATTTCTGATAGTCAGTACGGAACCCAGATCCGAAAAAAGTTTTCTCCCAAACCATCTTCCGACTCCGGGAAGGAGCAGGAATAAGTTTGTCCAAAAGTTGCCGATTGTTTGGGATAAGTAGGCAAGCTATATATCAGGAACAAAAAAGAATCCTCGATCGGGAATCTGAGTTACTCAAAGTAAAGCATCTGGTTCTTTCTTTGCGATTGGAAATGCCACGTATAGGGACACGTAAACTATATTACCTACTTTCGAAGCAATTTGATCAACAGGGTGTAAAGATAGGTCGTGATGCCTTATTTGGTTATCTAAGAAGGGAGAAGTTACTTGTTAAACCAATGAAGAGTTACACTAAAACTACCTATTCTAAACATTGGCTACACAAGTACGAAAATCTTTTGAAAGAGTGTGAGATTAAACGTCCTGAACAGGTATATGTAAGCGACATCACTTATGTCAAATCATCCCGGAAAACCCATTATCTGTCTTTAGTTACTGATGCTTATAGCAGAAAAATAATGGGGTATAAGCTGAGTGATGATATGAGTTCTGAAAATGTGGTACAGGCATTAAAAATGGCTATACAGAATAGGAAATCAACATTACCCCTGATACATCACTCCGATAGAGGATTACAATATTGTTCTAAAATTTATCAGGAAGTATTAGCTAAAAACGGTATTACACCCTCTATGACTGACGGATATGATTGTTATCAAAATGCTTTAGCTGAAAGAATAAACGGAATTTTAAAAAACGAATTCTTGTTTTATAAATGCAAAGATGGTCAGACTTTAGGAAAGCTTATAAAAACAGCGATAGAAACGTATAATGCTAAAAGACCTCATTTGAGTTTAATGATGAAAACGCCTAATTTTATACATGAAAAAACCAGCCAGGTAAACCTGACTGGTTAATATATTTTTATTCTAAAATCTGTCAACCTATTTTAGGACGACTCAAAGAAAGAATTTCGTTTCATAGCGGCGATCAATGATTTCGCTTCGCTGATTTTTATTTTCCTTGAAAAGGAATCAATATGATTTTTATGGTGAATGTCAGAACCGGTAAAATCTATCATGTCATTTTTAAAAAGCTTGTCGACTGTTTTGGTAACGGGTTCTCCATAGTAACCTACAGTAGATAACAGGTTCGCCTGAAAATGACAACCGGCTTTTTTTAATTTTTTATAAGCATCAAAATTGTTGTGGTAAAAATTATAACGCTCCGGATGGGCTAAAACAGGTTTGTAACCCGCTACCTGCAATTCAAACAATATATCAAACAATTGAATTGGCGGATTGATATAGGACATTTCCACTAAAACATAATTGTCTTTTAAGGTTAGTAGCGGTTCTCTCCCGAATAATTTCAGAAATGTATCGTCTATCATGTATTCCGAGGCAGCCCGTAAATTTAGTTCACCGGTTAGATCCGGGAGCTGCGTTTTAACAGCTGCAAGCTTTTCGGTTATACCCTCTTTGGTATTATCCCATATACCGGAGCAGGTATGGGGAGTTGTAATCATGTTGCTAAATCCGAATTCTTTACAGGAATTTAATAAAAACAAAGTGTCATCTATTGTTTTTGCACCATCATCAATACCATAAAGGATGTGGGAATGAATGTCGGTATAGCCTTGAGGAATAAGCTCTTTTAAAAGCGGTTTTGATTTAAAAAATGATAACATGTGACAAAGATAATTAAAATTAAAAAGAAATTTATTAAGGTTAGAAAAACGAGATATCGAAACGGGAATAAGTAGCGTTAATTCTATGGTTACATCGTTTTCCGGTTCTTAATTTTACTATATTTGACAGCGTCTAAATTTATAGATAAGTTTGTAAGCAATTAACAGTATAATTAGCAATAATAATCTTTTGAAAGATATAATTCTAAAAGCCGAACATATCTCCAAACAATACCGGTTAGGAACGGTTGGCACAGGAACAATAAGCCATGATTTAAACAGATGGTGGCATAAAATGAGAGGGAAAGAGGATCCGTATCTTAAAGTTGGCGATATAAATGACAGGTCCAGTAAAGGCGATAGCGATTATGTCTGGGCATTGCACGACATTAGTTTCGAGGTAGAGCGGGGTGAAGTATTAGGGATTATTGGAAAGAATGGTGCCGGAAAGTCAACTTTACTAAAGATTTTATCCCGGGTAACTGCACCAACAACCGGAATTATTAAAACCAAAGGAAGAATTGCCTCCTTGCTGGAAGTAGGTACAGGTTTTCATCCTGAGATGACCGGTAGGGAAAATATTTATCTCAACGGTTCAATTTTGGGTATGACAAAAAAAGAGATCAACTCTAAAATTGATGAGATTATTGCTTTCAGTGGTTGTGAGCGTTATATCGATACACCGGTAAAACGTTACAGTAGCGGGATGACAGTGCGATTAGCGTTTGCCGTTGCAGCTCATTTAGAACCGGAAATCTTGGTCGTTGATGAAGTACTTGCTGTGGGTGATGCCGAATTTCAAAAAAAGGCAATTGGCAAGATGCAGGATATTTCCAAAGGAGAGGGAAGAACAGTACTGTTTGTGAGCCATAATATGGCGGCTGTAAAAAGTCTTTGTACCAAAGGAATCGTGATGGAACATGGAAGAGTAGTTTTTCAGGGTAATGTAGATGATTGTATTGATGAATATTTGAAAGAATCAAACAGTAGCGCAAGCAAGACATGGAATGAAGAACATCCGGGTTCTGATTTTATACGACTACACAAAGCAGAAGTGCTTAATTCAAATGAAGAGGTTTCCTTAAATCATATAATTTCAAATCCGGTAATGATCCGGTTTACCTATGAAATTTTAGCCGAAAACCAACTTTTCACGCATGGCTTTAACCTGTTTAATAATCAAAATACACATATTTTAAGTTCACACGATAAAGATTCGGATACCCTGTCAAAACCGTTATCAAAAGGAATATATACAAAAACAATAATCATACCCGGTAACTTTTTGGCAGAAGGAGGGTATTCCTGCAGTTTTGCAATCATGCGATACAGTCCGTTTCACGTTGAATTTCACGAAATGGATGTTGTTGGATTTAATATAATTGATGAAATGGGAGAAAATACAGCCAGAGGAAATTATTCTGGAAGATTCCCTGGAATTGTAAGGCCGTTATTAAAATGGGAATAAAAAAAATGAAAAAAAAATGGTCCGGTGAACGCCTGGAAACATTCATATACGGTAGAGATGCTGTCGATCATTTACACCGATATGGCATTGCGTTATCGTTTATAAAAGATAAAACGGTATTGGATATTGCATGCGGTGAAGGTTACGGGACGAATTTAATGGGAAATAGCGCATCGTTTGTTTATGGTGTAGACATTGACCCGGATACTATTGAAGCAGCTAAACGAAAGTATAAAAAAGAAAATATTCAATACGCAACAGGAAGTACAAGTGCAATTCCGCTTGAAGACAATAGTGTCGACGTTGTCATCAGTTTTGAAACAATAGAACATCATGACCAGCATGATGAAATGCTTAAAGAGATCAAACGTGTTTTAAAACCGGGAGGAATCGTCATGATCTCCACTCCGGATAAACTGTATTATACCGACCAAAGAAATTTTAAAAATCAGTTTCATATAAAAGAACTGTATAAAAAAGAATTTAGTGATTTAGTCTCAGGATATTTTAATAACCAGCAGCTTCTCACTCAGCGTTATGTAAATGGAAACTCATTAATTACGGATGATAATGAACAGGACAATGTTTCCTTTATTACAGGCAATTATCTCGATATAACCAAAACGGTAATCACACCATTATATTTAATCGTAATAGCCTCTGATTCGGCTTTTGAAAAACAAGGATTATCGGTTTTTGAAGGAACGGAAATAATAGAAAAAGAGATAGATAATCAACTTCAAAAAGTTTATAATTCCAACTCTTATAAAGTTGGACATCGTATATTATTGCCCATCAAGCTCTTAAAAAAGATATATAGAAAATGCTTGCAATCGTAATTCCATATTACAAACTTGTTTTTTTTAGAGAGACGTTAGAATCTTTAGCGAACCAGACAGATAAGCGATTCAACGTATATATTGGAGATGATGCCAGTCCTGAGAACCCTCAGGAATTGTTAGAAGCATACCGGGATAAAATAACATTTACCTATACTCATTTCAATGAAAACTTAGGGAGTATTTCGTTAGTGAAACAGTGGCAACGCTGTATTGATCTGATTCAGGATGAAAAATGGATCATGATTCTTGGGGATGATGATGTATTGACAGATAACACGGTAGCATCCTGGTATCGCAATTACGAACAATTTAAGGATAAGGCAAATGTTGTGAAGTTCGCAACAAAACTAATTTTTCAGGAAAACGCTACAACTTCCGAACCCTATTTACATCCTGTTTGGGAAAAAGCAACGGATTCCTATTTTAGAAAATTTAAAGCACTTACAAGAAGCTCTTTGTCGGAGTATATTTTTGCAAAAAAGGCATATGATGAACATGGTTTCTATGATTATCCGTTAGCATGGTATAGCGATGACAGTGCCTGGATAGCTTTCTCAGAACAAAAAGAAATTTATTGTATTAATGAAAGCCTTATTATGATCAGACTTTCAGAAATAAATATTTCAGGAAAGAAAGATAATATTGCCTTAAAAATGAAGGCGAAAGAACAATTTTTTAAAGATTTTATTCTGGAAAGATTAAGTGATTTTAATAAGAAACAGCGATTAGAACTGTTGCTGGCTTATGAAGTGGCCATAAAAGACCAAAGAAACCCGATAGGGAAAGAATGGCTGACTTTAGGATATTATTATCTGATTAACTTTAACGGGTTAGCATTATTAAAATTTATAAGACGTTTTTTTATCAGTACTTTTAAAAAATGAAAGCTTTAGTATCCGTAATTGTTCCTACATATAACAGAGCAAATCTAATTGGACAGACCTTAGACAGTATTATTTCTCAAACCTATAGCCATTGGGAATGTATTATAGTTGATGATGGCTCAACGGATAACACAGAAGAAATCATATCCCGATACCTGGATAATGATAACCGGTTCCGATTTTACAGAAGACCAGATGATAGAATTAAAGGAGCCAATGCCTGCAGGAATTATGGCTTTGAAAATAGTCGGGGAGAATATATCAAGTGGTTTGATAGTGATGACCTGATGCATGCCGATTTTCTGGAAAAACAGGTTCAGCTGCTGGAAACAGAAAAAGAACTGGATTTTTGTGTTTGCCTGGCACAAGGCTTTACTGAAGGGACAAATGATAAAACTGTTTTTAGAGCAAACAGGACTCCTGAAGAGGATGTATTAACGGCGTATCTTACCAAAAATCATTATTTTTTTACAGCATGTCCATTGTGGAGACGTTCGGTTTTACTCAACAAAGCATTATTTGATGAAGAATTATCGAATAGTCATGAAACGGACTTTCATTTCAGGATGCTGTCAAATAACTTAAAGTATGTTTATAAAGAGGATGTACTGTTTTCTATTAGAAGAGGACATCAGAGTATCACACAGGATAAATCGAATGAATTTACCTCTCATGTTTCCCGTTTTAAATTTTTCCTGAAAGCATTTAAAGTAGTAGAAGAATCGGATATTCAGAATAAAAATCCACTCAAACAATATATACTGTACAGACAACTCGGCTTGTTTCATCTGATAAAAAACAATTCGGGTAAAACAATTCAGGGGAGTGGTTTCAAAGTCTTAAAAAATATTTACCATACAAAATATCCGTTAAAAAGTAAGATTAGAATTTATATCGGGTATATCCTGGTTGCGATTTCCGGCAAAGGATATAATTTTTTAAAAAGCGCAAAAATCGATATGATTGAAGCTATTGAAAATTAAACAATCTGTTGTAACAATAAAGAGATACGGTTAGCAATTATATAATTTACAAAATGAAAATACTTTTTATAGCGATGCCTTCGATCCACTTTATAAGATGGGTAGAAAATTTAAAAAACACTGATTTTGAATTATATTGGTTCGATGTTTTAGATCGTGGAGCACTAAAAGGTATTGGAAATATCAAACAGTTTTATGATTGGAAGCATAGAAAACTTCCCTATATAAAAGGAGAGTATTACATCTCAAAAAAAATACCTGCAGTTTATGAATGGCTGTCACCTTTTCTAATGACAACGGTTAATGAGCAGTTGGAAAAGATCATTAAAGAGATTAACCCGGATGTTGTACACAGTTTTGAAATGCAGGGATGTAGCTATCCGATACTTCAGACAATGAATAAATATGCCCGGATAAAATGGATATATTCGTGTTGGGGAAATGATATTTACTACTATCGTAATTTTAAAGAGCACAATAAAAAAATCCGGGCAGTGCTAAACAGAGTAAACTTTATGCATGCCGATTGTGGAAGAGACGCTGTCTTAGCAGCACAAATGGGATTTGCAGGAAAAGATTTAGGGGTTATTCCCACCGGAGGCGGATTCCATCTTGCAGCATTGGAAAAATATAAACAACCGGTTACACAAAGAAAAATAATCCTTGTAAAAGGCTATCAGCATATTTTTGGCAGAGCTTTGAATGTTGTAAAAGCATTGGAGGGAATGCCAAAGGAAACAGAAGGTTTTGAAATTGTTGTTTTTGGAGCGCATCCTGTTGTTGCAGACTATATAACACAACAAAAATTGCCATTTTCGGTATATGGACGCCATGATTTAGAACACCAGCAAACGTTGGAACTAATGGGGAAATCATTGATTTATATCGGTAACAATATTTCAGATGGGATGCCAAACACCTTGTTAGAAGCGATAATTATGGGAGCCTATCCCATTCAGTCAAATCCCGGCGGCGCTTCCGCAGAAATAATAAACAATGGTGTAAACGGATTACTGATTGAAAACCCGGAAGATATTGAAAATATCAGGGAATTAATAATAGTAGCGTTGAAAGAAAAGGAGATGATGGAAGAAGTATATGAAATCAATAAAGAAATTGCTAAGCAGCAACTGGATTATGAAAGCAACAGAATAAAGATAATGGAAGCATATAAAAGAGTTCAGGCTTCTTAATTGTAACAGCTTTTATACGGTTAGAGACTTTTAAAAAAGAAAATTATGCGGGTAGGATTTAATCCACACAAAGACAAAATACAAGAAACCGGTGATTACTTTCATCAGGTAATACTGCCTGTTTATATACCATCTTTTGAAGGTTATTTTAAAGATAGTTTTGAAATTTTAAAGCTTTGCCTGGAATCGCTGTTCCAATCATCCCATAAAAAAACATACATCACCATCGTAAATAATGGAAGCTGTAAAGAAGTTACCGTTTATCTGGAAAGGTTATTATCCGAAAATAAAATTCAGGAACTGATTAATACAACTAATATTGGGAAGATTAATGCCGTTTTAAAAGGCTTGGCAGGAGTCAGGGTTCCTTTAATTACCATTTCTGATGCCGATGTGATGTTTCTAACCGGTTGGCAGGAAGCCACCTACAATGTTTTTCGTTCTTTTCCAAAAGCAGGGGTGGTTTGTCCGACGCCTTCTTCAAAATCGTATAAGACCTTTACATCTAATATTTATTGGGATTTATTTTGGTCAAAAAAACTACGGTTTACTCCTGTCAAAAACAGAGCAGCATTGGAAGCATTTGCCCATAGTATAGGAAATGAAGAATTTTATAAAGAGTATCATCTGAAACAATTTTTAACGGTATCTTCTAACGAGGGAACTAAAGCTGTTGTCGGAGCCGGACATTTCATAGCAACGTATCGGGAAGAAGTCTTTGCCGGTAAATTACCCAAATTCACACGATATCGTTTGGGAGGAACCAGTGAGCAGGAAGTTTTAGATTTGCCATCAGTCAAAAGAGGATTTTGGAGATTGTCAACAGAAGATAATTATGCCTGTCATTTGGGAAATGTAGTTGAGCCCTGGATGAAAGAAAAATTATTAAGCGTTAAAAAGAATGCTACTCCATCTGAAGCACCGGCACTCCTTGAACGGAAAGCATCACGTCTGGAATATTATTTGAAAATTAAACTTTTCGCTAAAATTATTTTTGCTAAAAAGATTCTGAGTAAGATTTTATGGATGAAAGGACTGCCTAAAGATGTTTCAGGGAAATATTGATGATTTATAATAAATAAAACTGTAAAATCCCGGTTGTAAATATTCTGAAGCGACATAATGTTAAGGAAATACAGGGCAAGAGCAGTGTAGATTAAAACTTAGTAGCGTTATTAAGTTTTATATCTTTGGTAAGAGAATGTAACACAACCAATAACATTGAGAAAGATGCTGATAACAAAGTTGCTTAAACTTGAGAAACAAATGATTAATTTTATCAGTACTCAAGAAAATAAAACAAAAAATAAATTAAAAGATAAACTGGTTAAAAAAGGAATAATCAGAGCGATCACAATTGTGGATTCCGACTCTTTTTTAATTGAACTCAAGAATAATTTAAAAATATACTGCCGATCACTGGAACATAGTGACTATCTGGTGTTCAATCAGATATTTGGAGACGGGGAATATGAGATTATCAGGGATATATTGAAATTCAATAAGGAAGAACAGCCGGTTATCATTGATGCCGGTGCGAATGTAGGTTATACGTCTGTATTCTTTTTATCAGAATTTAAAAAGGCAAAACTTTATGCAGTTGAACCTTCGCTTACGAATTATCAAACTATAGAAAAGAATATTTTTCATAATGGATTTGATGGAAGCCGTATAAAATTGTATAATAAAGCATTACACAATCAGGATGGATTGAATGTTGTGATTGAAAATGAATTCAGAGATAAAAAAGACTGGGCTTTTACAACAAAAATAACAACAGAAGAAAGTGCCGTGAAATCAATAACCGTTCAGCATATTATGAAAGAGAATATGTTGGATATCGTGGACTTTTTAAAAATTGATATTGAAGGCGCTGAACGATTTATTTTTGAATCTCAGGATAGTTGTGCGTTTTTAGAAAAAGTGAAAATAATAGCAATAGAAATTCATGATGAGTTCAATGTAAGAACAACAATTGAAACAATTTTGAAAAGTTATGGGTTTATATTATTTCCATCCGGAGAACTAACAATAGGTATGAACAGAAACTATTTTTAAAATGGAATCCCCTTTAATAACAGTTATTGTACCCGTCTATAATGTAGCAGGCTATATTAGAGAAGCAATAGACAGTATACTCCATCAGACATATTCCAATTTTGAATGCCTTATCATTGATGATAACTCTACGGATGATACCTGTTCCATTATCGAAAAATATCAGGATTCACGATTACAAATAATAAAAAAAGACACTAATTCCGGATTGGCCAATAGTTTGAATATCGGACTTAAATTGGCGAAAGGCAAATATATTGCCAGAATGGACGGCGATGATGTTCTGGTAGAAACAAGATTTGAAAAGCAGGTACAATTGCTTGAAGCAAATCCGGGAATAGGAGTTTGCGGAACGGCCTACGAAACATTCCCTCAAAAAAACAGTATTGAACTGCCGGAAGAGCATAGCGATATTCTAACCTGTATGCTGTTTAGATGTGTGGTAGCGCATCCGTCGGTAATGATGCGAAAAGAGCTTTTCAATCAGGAAATGGAATATGATGAAACAAAAGAACCGGCTGAAGATTATGAGCTTTGGAGTCGTTTGCTTTCAAGAACCAGGTTTTTTAATATTCAGGAAATATTGCTTAAATACAGAGTACATTCAGGGCAGATTTCCAAAATAAAAGCCCAAAAACAAAAAGAAATATCTTATGAGGTAAGATATGATTTGTTTAAAAAATACATTCCGGATTTTAAGTTGCCTTATGAAGTATTCAAAAAATGCTTTGAATTTAATTATGAAGGAACTTTGAAAGACCTGGAATCACAGCTTAATAACCTTGATTTGATTAGGACAGCAATAACGAAAAATGAATCATTGAATGTTCCTTTATTCAGAACGCTCCTTGATGATATTAGAATAAAAAAAATAAGAAGCTATTTCCTGAGAAATAAATCATTTTGTGTCTCAGAAAGCTTTATATTCATCAGGAAGTATACCGCTTTTTTTAGTAAAAAAGAACAGGTAAAAGTTTTGATAAAATCAATGATATAGTTTATGAAATTAGAAGCGCCCATCGTATTAATTTACGCTTTTAAAAATAGAGATCTAACAAGAGTAAAGAGAACATTAGACTCATTGGTGTTGCAGTCCAATCAGAATTTTAGAGTAGAATTTGTGAATTATGGATCTTCAACGGAACTTACAAAAGAATTGGAACTATTGATTGGTGACTATTCATTTGTAAAATATAATTATCTGGCATACCAGAATCAGCCATGGAATAAATCCAGAGCCCTTAACTATATCATTAAAAAAATAGAAGAACCCTTTTTTTTCATCTCAGACATAGATATTATTTTTCATCCGAAATTTATAAACCTGCTTCATGATATGAAAGATAAGGATAAAATGCATTTTTATAAAGTAGGTTATCTGTCCGAAAAAGAAACCCTGTTGCAAAAATCATTTGAAGATTATCAGGTAGAGTTTTATTCTAAGGTTGATGCAAAAGGGATGACATTATTCCCTACGGAAACAGTGCGCAAAAATAGAGGATTTGACGAGTTTTATCATTTTTGGGGTGCTGAAGATGCCGATATTCATTTCAGACTCTCCGGAAAAGGCTGCGAATCTGTTTTTTATGAAGAAGAAACCTTGTTACTGCACCAATGGCATACGTCATATAGAAAAACAGAAAGCAAGGAACTGACGAAGAATTTACAGATAAAAGGAATAGTACAGATTAATCACCAACACTTGTTTTTCAATCAACAGGATGGTGTAACTATTAATTATAAACAATGGGGAGAAGTATCGGCAAATGCGGTACTTGAAGAATTGGATAACGTAACGGTTAATCAGGTAATACTGAACAGGAAAGTTAATATTGACCATTTCATCTATGGAATTTTACCTAATGTAACCAATACAGTAATTACGGTAAAGTTTACCAGAGATAGCTATGAAAAATCCCTGAAATATAAAGTGAAAAAGATTTTAGGTAAAAAAGTACCGGAATATTATACTTTAAAAGAAGTAAATGATTTGGTATTGTTACATCTGATCTCATTTTATAGAGATTGCCCATACAGCTATAAAATAACAGCTGATTTGGAAGCCATAGAACTAAGGTTAAAGTTATAAATATATTTTGAAGTTATGCCCAAAGTAATTCTTATTTCACAATTGCCATTGCCATATTCGGGTATAGGAAGCTGGACAACACTCTATCGGAATTATTTAGAGAGTCATCATCAGATTGATTATATCGTATGCGAAAATCCGGAAGGTAAATTTAAAGATATTCAATACAGCTTGGTGTCCAATGACTTGATAACCAAGATTGTTAAAAGAGGAAAGAAAAATCCGTATGTGGGTTATCTCAATGCCTTGCAAAATATTCTGAAAAATGATGAAAAATATATTCTGCAGGTTGTCGATAATTTTGGAATAATCAAACCATTAATAGCCCTGTTGCAGGAATTAGGTATTCGGAAGAATTGCTATATTCAATTTTGCTATCACGGTTTTCCGCCTTTTTATGAAAACTTTTCCGGACGCTGGTTTTTTGAAGCAATAGATGAAATGGTACTGCTAACGGAAGACTCCTATAAAGCCCATAAAGAATATTACACCATTTTGCCAACCCGTTTTTCGGTACTTCATAATGGTGTCGATACAAGAAAATTTCACACACTTTCAAAGGAAGAAAAACAACTTGGGAAAGAACAATTTGGAGTAGCCGGTAAAAAAGTATTTGTCTGGTGCTCCCAGGACCGTCCTAAAAAAGGACTGCATATTGTACTGGATGCCTGGAAAAGAGTAATCGAAAAAAGAAAAGATATCGCGTTGTGGGTTATTGGAACCGAACCGAAAGAAGCCATGGAAGGCGTTCGTTATTTTGGGAGAATACCCAATGACGAATTGGCAAAATACCTGCAGCTGTCGGATTGTTATTTATTCCCGACATTATGGCACGAAGGTTTTGGACTGAGTCTTATAGAAGCCCTGCATTGCGGGAATTACTGTATTGCTTCGGCAAATGGAGGAGTTCCGGAAGTATTGCAATACGGTAAATTCGGAAAGCTGATTGCGAAACCAAATTTTGTTTCGGAATGGGAAAATGCGATTTTAGAATATACGGACGATTCTCAAAAGAACAATTTGTTTGATCCGGAATTATATACGACAAAAAGCTGGAATGCCGGAATGAACTCAATAATTGCATCCGCTAAAAAAAGCATATCCTAATGAAGACAATTGTGATAATTCCAGCCAGGGGAGGTTCAAAAAGATTACCGGAAAAGAATATAAAACTTCTTGATGGCAAACCGCTGATTGTACACTCAATTGCGTATGCAAAAGCGCATAACAATAGCATTGACGGCATTTTTGTCTCCACCGATGATGAAAAAATAAAACAGGTAGCTTTAGCTAATAATGCAATTGTAATTAACAGACCGGAATCGCTGTCCGGAGATTTTGAACCCACAGTATCCGCTTTAAAACATGTGCTGGAAAGTATTGAAGAAAAACCGGAGATTGTAATTCTTTTACAACCTACAAATCCATTACGGCCGAAAGAACTGCTGGATAAAGCATTGGATATTTTTATCAAAAATAACTGCGATAGCCTGTTTACAGTTACCCGTAACGAACAGAAACTGGGAAAGATCAATGCACATAGATTTGTACCGTTCAATTATGAGATAGGGCAAAGAAGCCAGGATCTGGAACCGCTGTATTTTGAAAACGGATTGCTGTATATAACCAGGGCACAACTGATTTTAGAAGAAAACAGGATTATTAGTGAAAAGGCATATCCGATGATAGTGGAGCATCCTTTTGCGGCTATCGATATCGATACCCAGGATGATTTTGAATATGCATCATATTTACAACAAAAATACAAAGAACAATAGCATGAACCCATATATAGAAATAGCAGGTAGAAAAATAGGACAGGATTTTCCGCCTTTAGTAATAGCCGAAATAGGAATCAATCATGAAGGTTCTTTACAAACAGCAAAAGAAATGGTCGATGCGGCATACAGAGCAGGGGTGGAAGTGGTAAAGCACCAGACTCATATTGTTGCGGATGAGATGAGTGGTGCGGCAAAAAAAGTGATACCCGGAAATGCCGATGTTTCAATCTATGAAATTATGGAGCGTTGTGCCTTAAATGAAGCAGAAGAGCTGGAGCTTAAAAAGTATGTGGAAAGTAAAGGAATGATTTTTATTTCCACACCGTTTTCAAGAGCTGCCGCCGAAAGACTGAAGAAATTTGACATACCGGCCTATAAGATCGGATCGGGCGAATGTAATAATTATCCGCTGCTGGAACATATCGCTTCTTTTGGGAAACCGGTAATTCTAAGCACCGGAATGAATACGATAGAAAGTATTCAGAAAGCCGTAGCCATTTTTGATAAACACAACGTGCCGGTAGCTTTACTGCACACCACAAATTTATATCCGACTCCGGTACATTTAGTACGTTTCGGTGCGATGATGGAAATGCACAAGGCTTTCCCGGATAAAGTGTTCGGATTAAGCGACCATACCTTAAACAACAATGCCTGTCTGGGAGCAGTTGCACTGGGAGCGTCCGTTTTGGAAAGACACTTCACAGACCACATGAACCGGACCGGACCGGATATCGTGTGTAGTATGGACGAACAAAACTGCCATAACCTGATTGTCGATGCGGCAGAAATGGCGTTGATGCGGGGAGGAACAAAAAAACCGGCAGCAGAAGAGCAGGTCACTATCGATTTTGCCTTTGCAACCGTATGCAGTATTGCGCCTATACAAAAAGGAACAATCTTTACAAAAGATAATATATGGGTAAAACGTCCCGGAACAGGTAAGATATTAGCGGAACATTTTGATAATATCATCGGTAAAAAAGCAAGTCGTGACATCGAAAACGATGCACAGCTGGTTTGGGAAGATATCGTATAATATAGCGGAATCATGAAGAAAATTGTATTTCTGACCGGTACAAGAGCCGACTTTGGTAAAATTAAATCACTGATCCGGATACTGGAAAAGCATGAACATTTTACACCTTACATTTTTGTCACCGGCATGCACCTGCAGCAGGAATACGGATATACCTTAATTGAAATTGAACGCTGTGGTTTCCGTAATATACATGCCTTTGAAAACCATACGCATGAAACAACCATGGACCTCACACTCGCTAAAACGATTGAAGGATTATCGGCCTATGTGAAAAGTGTAACGCCCGATATGATCATCATTCACGGCGACCGGGTGGAAGCACTGGCAGGTGCCATTGTGGGCTCACTAAACAATATTCTGGTGGCGCATATTGAAGGTGGTGAAGTTTCCGGTACGATTGATGAATTGATCCGGCATTCCACCAGTAAAATGAGTCATGTACATTTTGTATCCAATGAAACAGCCAAAAAAAGACTGATCCAGATGGGAGAATTATCAGAATCTGTATTTACAATCGGATCGCCGGACGTAGACATAATGTTCTCCGACCAGCTTCCGGACCTGGAAACAGCAAAACAATACTATGCTATCGATTTTGATGCGTATGCCGTCGCCATGTTTCATCCCATCACAACAGAATTTAAAAATATGGAAGAGTATGCCAACGATTTTGTGGCAACTTTATTAGCAGACAAACACAATTTTGTGGTTATTTATCCCAATAACGATCTGGGTAGTGCGGCCATATTGAAAGCTTACAAACAATTGGAAGGAAATCCCCGTTTTCGTGTTTTCCCATCCCTTCGCTTT
Source organism: Flavobacterium inviolabile (assembly GCF_013389455.1). Taxonomy (NCBI): domain Bacteria; kingdom Pseudomonadati; phylum Bacteroidota; class Flavobacteriia; order Flavobacteriales; family Flavobacteriaceae; genus Flavobacterium; species Flavobacterium inviolabile. Next base: position 1,642,426 of record NZ_CP058278.1, read on the forward strand.
GAGTATTTTTTAACCTTATTAAAAAATGCCCGCTTTATTATAGGAAACAGCAGTGCCGGAATCAGAGAAGCACCTTACTACGGATTGCCGATTATCAATATTGGCAGCCGCCAAAAGAACAGATCCGTCAATACAGATATTATAAATGTTGATCATACCAAAGAAGCAATACTAAATGCGTTACAGGAAATTGAAAAGCATGAAGTAAAAAACAGCTATAATGATTTCGGAACAGGAAATAGTGCAACATTATTTTTAGAATCCTTGGAGAATAGTGATATTTGGGAATTAAATCATCAGAAACAGTTTAGAGATATATAACTGAAAAAAGATTCAGCTAAATGCCAAACAATAAGATTTTTATATTGCTGCCGGATGGTATCGGATTGCGTAATTTCGCCTATTCTAAATTTTATGAACTGGGAATCACGCAGGGATATGACGTGGTTTTCTGGAACAATACCCCGTTTCAGTTATCGGATTTGGGTTTTAAGGACATTCCGATACAAAATCCGAAAACAAACAAGCAGACAGAAATATATAAAAATGCACGGAAACAAATCGAGCTGAACCTCAATAAAAAGAAATTTCAGGATGCGGTTTACGATACCTATCGTTTTCCGTATGCCTATAAAAATATAAAAACAGCGGCAAAAAGTATACTGACGCAACTATTAGCTGTTAGTCATACGTCGGAAAAAGGATTGCAGAAAGTCCGGAATAAAATTAAAGAACAGGAAAAGAAAACGGCTTATTTTCAGGAATGTCTGGCCGTTTTGAAAAGAGAACAGCCGGCTATGGTTTTTTGTACCAATCAACGGCCGCTATTGGCAATTGCCCCGCTTTTGGCTGCTCAGGAATTAGGAATTCCTACGGCAACCTTTATTTTTTCCTGGGATAATTTACCCAAAGCTACGATGGTGGTGGAAACCGATACCTATTTTGTGTGGAGTGAATACATGAAAGAAGAACTGTTGCAATATTATCCATATATAAAAGCAGAAAATATTCATATAACCGGAACACCGCAATTTGAATCCCATTATGAAACCGATAGACTGGTTGCAAAAGAAACCTTTTTTAAACAGAATGGTTTGGATATAACCAGGCGTTACATCTGTTATTCCGGTGACGATGTGACCACCTGTCCCGATGATCCGCAATATCTGGACGATGTAGCGGCGGCAGTAAAACAAATGAATGAAGAAGGAGATGCCATCGGTATTTTATTCCGCAGGTGTCCGGTCGATTTTTCCGATCGGTTTGACAGCGTACTGACGCAATACAAAGACATCATTGTTCCGGTCAATCCGAAATGGGAGAAAAAAGGCGGCATGTGGAATACAATCCTGCCAACTCCGGAAGATGTAGACCTGCAAATGAATACCATTGCCCATACAGATATGGTTATTAACCTGGGCTCTTCAATGGTGTTTGATTATGCGGCACATGGAAAACCGTGCGCTTATATTAATTATGATGTTAAACATAAACGGATAGAAGACTGGTCCGTAAAAAAAATATACAACTATATTCACTTCCGATCAATGCCGGCTAAAGAATCGGTTATCTGGCTTGATAATAAAGATGAAATTAAAAGGAAAATTCAGCTTGCGTTAAAAGATAGTCGTCAAAATACTATAAAAGCAAAGGAATGGTTTCAGATTATCAATAAATTTCCACCGGATTCAGCTTCTGAAAATATATGGAATAGCATAAAAAAAATGGTATCGTAATGCACATTACTTTTTTAACACCCGAATATCCACATTCAAAAGTGCTCCACAGTGCAGGAATAGGCACGAGTATCAAAAATCTTGTTGCTGCATTAGTGAAAAAGGACATCAAGGTGTCTGTGGTTGTCTATGGACAATCAGAAGATGCAATAATTCAGGAAGACGGTGTTGAAATACATCTGGTAAAAAAGAGAAAATACAAATGGGCAACATGGTATTTTTACAGAAAGTACCTTCAGGACTATTTGAATGCATTGATCGTTAAAAATAAAGTAGACCTGGTTGAAGCACCGGACTGGACCGGCATCACTGCTTTTATGAACTTAAAAGCACCGTTAGTAATCCGGTTTCACGGAAGTGATACGTATTTCTGCCATCTGGAAAACAGAAAACAAAAACGTAAAAACTTCTGGTTTGAGAAACTGGCAATACAAAAAGCAAAAGCATTTATCGCACCTACTGCTTTTGCCGGAAAGTTAACGCAGCAACTTTTTAAAATCAGGAATAAAAAGATAGCAACTATCCATTACGGACTGGAAGTAGAAAAATTCAGGAATGATAATGCCGTACATGAAGAAAAAGGACTGCTGCTGTATATAGGAACGGTTATTCGCAAAAAAGGAGTGCTGGAACTGCCGGATATTATGAAAAGGGTAATTGCCAAAATGCCGGAAGCAAAGCTCATCCTGATTGGCGGTGACTCTTATGATGCAGCCACCGGAACGCAGTCAACCTGGCAGCTGATGCAGGAATTGATGGATGATAATGTGAAAAACAGCATTGAGTATCTGGGCAAAGTACCTTATCAGGAAGTCCGGGATTATATTCAAAAAGCACAGGTTTGTGTGTTTCCCACTTTTGCGGAAACCTTAGGAATGGTAACTATTGAATCCATGGCCATGAAAAAAGCGGTGGTGAACAGCAATATAGGCTGGGCTCAGGAGCTCATAATAGATGGCGAAAGCGGTTATCTGGTACATCCGGGGGAACATGAAACCTTTTCGTCCAAAATTTCAGACTTATTGGAAGACGATCAGCTAAGACAAAGAATAGGATTAAAAGCAGAAGAAAGAGTCTGCACTGTTTTTAATATTGATACTATTGTGGAACAGAATATTGCGTTTTATCAAAAAACAATTGGCAAGTGATTATAATCTGTCATCATAACAACAAAGTAGAAAGTATAATCGCATACGAAAGTTCAGCGTATCTTGACGTTTGTAATGAAAGTATTGCACAGAATATTGTCAGATTAGGCCGTTTATTTCCGGATGACTTATTATTTTGGTATCATAAAGATTGTCAGGAAGACATAAATTGGGAGGCATTGCCCGAACTGTTTAACCATAAAAAAATACTGCTTTCCTATGGAGGAACGACCAATTACATCCCTTCAGAAATAGGATATGTTGATGAAAGCCTATTTGTTAATCCCGATAAAGAAAGTGTATATCCAACCTGGCAGATGAGCAGCCTTGTTGGCGGAATTTATGGCGGAACATTAAACGCTTTGGAAGTCGATAAACTTATAGACACGAACTTTGATTATTTTTTGTGTTCCCTCGCAAAAATAGGAATGCCCCACGGTTTGTTGTGCTACAATGAACCTCAGTTATTGAAAAAAATAACGAATAGGCGTAGTGGAGAGGCCGGTATTTACTCGCTGTTCAAATTTGTAAAAGAACATTACAGAGCGCGTTGGATCCTTTTATTGTTTGTGAATCTGCTAATCTACGAAAGAAGATTCCCGGTATTGGCCTGCCTGTATACCGTGTTCTTTAAAAGGAAAAAACCGGATGTAAAACAGCTGGATAAAATCCAGATGGAATTAAAGACAAAAAGTAGGGTATCACATTCTTTAGATGTTATTATTCCTACTATTGGACGAAAAGTATTTTTATACGATGTTTTAAAGGACTTGTCAAAACAGACAATAATTCCCAAAAAAGTAATTATAGTAGAACAAAACCCGCTGGAAGGCAGTACGAGTGAATTGGATTACCTTGAAAAGGAATCATGGCCTTTTCAGATCAAACACCTGTTTACCCACCGGACCGGTGCATGCAATGCAAGGAATCAGGCGTTGCAACATGTTGAACAGGAATGGGTCTTTTTTGCAGATGACGATATCCGGTTTGAAAAAGATTTTTTAGAAACGGCCTTTAAACAAATTGAAAAAACAGGAAACCGCGCTTTTACAATATGCTGTTTGCGTAAAGGAGATAAACCGGTTTCGGCCAATATCTTTCAATGGACAACCTTTGGATCCGGCTGTAGTATTGTGAAAAGTGAAGCCATTGCAGATTTACGCTTTGACGATCGCTATGAACATGGTTTTGGAGAAGATACCGATTTTGGAATGCAATTAAGAAATAAAGGTTGTGATATCCTGTATTTGCCATCGCCCGAACTATTACATTTAAAAGCGCCCGTTGGCGGATTTAGAACGGAAGTAATGCTGGAATGGAATAACGACCGTATAAAACCAAAACCGTCGCCAACGGTAATGTTATTTAAGCTGCGTTACAATACAAAAGAACAGTTAAGAAGCTATAAAACAACCCTGTTCTTAAAATTTTATAAACATCAGGAACATAAACATCCGGTGAAATACTATAACAACTTTAAAAAAAGCTGGGAGCGAAGTATTTATTGGGCTAATATTTTAAGAGCGGGAAAATGAATTTTACATTAATAGTTTGTACCTATAAAAGAGCAAATCCTTTGCTGAAGCTCTTAAAATCAGTAGCGCATCAAACGCGTTATCCTGACGAGATTCTGATAATTGACGGTTCTCCGGATGAGGAGACCGAAAAGATCCTTGCAGCAAATAAATTTGAAAAGCTGCACTACTATAAAGTTCCGCCGGAGCATAGAGGACTTACGAAACAACGTAACTTTGGAATCAATAAAGTAGCGGAAAACAGTCAGGTAATTTGTTTTCTGGACGACGATACCATACTGGAAGAAAACTATTTTGAAGAATTAATCAGTATATATGCGGTATATCCCGAAGCTTTGGGCGTTGGCGGTTATATTACCAATGAAGTGAATTGGTCTGAAGTCCCGGAAAATTATAAACCGGCAAATAATGAATTCTGTTATGACGGATGGAAACGAAAAGAGAGCAGTAGGTTTATCCTGCGCAAAAAAATGGGACTGGACAGTAATGTTCCGCCAGGATTTTCTCCGGAGTTTTCACATGGAAGAAGTGTCAGTTTCTTACCGCCTTCAGGTAAGGTTTATCCGGCAGAACAACTTATGGGCGGAGTTTCCTCTTTTAAAAAAGAGATCTTTCAGAAAATCAGATTTTCCGATTATTTTGTAGGTTACGGCTTGTATGAAGATGCCGATTTTAGTTTAAGGCTTTCAAAGATTGGAAAATTATATATCAATACAAAGGCACGGCTGTCGCATCATCATCATGTTTCGGGGCGTCCCAATCAGTATCAGTACGGTAAAATGGTCGTTAGAAACGGATGGTACGTTTGGCGGATAGCAAACCCCAAACCGGATCTGTTGGCAAGATTCAAATGGAATGCAATAACACTGCTGCTAATTGCGATACGATTTAGTAATATATTTACAACGAATAACAAAAAAGAAGCAACTACCGAGGTGCTGGGCAGAATAACAGGATTGTTGAGCCTGCTGGTAAATAAACCAAAAAATAAATAATCGGAATTTAAAATCAGAGTAATAACCAATGAAATTAGCCCTTATAACACATGTTCCACATATCCATACGGATGAACGGTATTTTGCATACGGTCCCTATGTTAAGGAAATGAATATATGGTTTAAATATGTTGATGAAGTATTGCTCGTGGCACCCATGACAGAAGCACCGTTATCGGCTGTAGATTTGGCCTATAACCATGCTGCTGTTTCTTTTTTTCCGGTTCCGGCATTTTCATTATTGTCTGTAAAAGAGATTTTAAAAACAATGGTTTATTTGCCTCAGCTATTTTGGAGTACCTTCAAAGTAATGAAAAAGGCAGACCATATTCATTTGCGTTGTCCCGGAAATATGGGCTTAATCGGATGTTTGGTTCAAATTCTGTTTCCCAATAAGAGGAAAACCGCAAAATATGCTGGGAACTGGGATCCAAAAGCAAAACAACCCTGGAGTTATCGCTTGCAAAAATGGATTTTAAGCAATACCTTTTTAACCCGGAATATGAAAGTGCTGGTTTATGGTGAATGGCAGCATAGAAGCAAAAACATACTCCCGTTTTTTACGGCAACGTATCGGGAGCATGAAAAAGAAGCAATACAGCCAAGGGATTTGACAAAAACAATTACGTTTTTATTTGCCGGAACCTTATCAGAAGGAAAAAGAGCGCTGTATGCCGTACAATTAATAGAATCGCTGTATCATTCAGGACTGGATGTTGCCTTGAAAATATATGGAGAAGGAAAAGAAAGAACAGCAATTGAAAGCTATTTAGCTGCCGGTAAACTTCAGCATATCGTAACGTTACAGGGGAATCAAACTCAGGAAACGGTTAAAAAAGCATACCAAAACAATCATTTTTTAATATTACCTTCGCAAAGTGAAGGATGGCCTAAAGTTGTTGCAGAAGCCATGTTTTGGGGATGCGTCCCGATAGCAACAGCTGTTTCATGTGTTGCGAACATGCTGGATGATGGTAAAAGAGGACTGATCCTGACAATGAACAAGGAGACCGACAGTAAAAATATAATGACAGTAATCACAAATAATCAGGAGTATCAGCAAATGATAACCCAAGGTGTAAATTGGTCCAGACAGTATACCATTGATTATTTTGAAGCGGAAATAAAAAATATAGTTGCAGGGTAAGATGAAAAAAAAAGTGATTTTATTTAGTATTGTTAGCATTGGACTTTTAGCTATTGTAATTAATTACAGAACACCTTTTTTACAACCTCAAAGCGGACCCTGGTCTATTGGTTTTGGGCTGTCTGAAAAATTTCCCGATAAGATGCTGTTCGAAAAAAATATCCTGTATCCTTTAGAAAAATTAAAACAGCACAATGACAGCACCGCTTTCCTTGCTGATCCGTTTTTTATAAAAGAAAAAGACACCTTTTATCTGTTTTTTGAGCATAAAAAATACGCTCCCAATGCAGATATCGCCCTGCTGACCTCCGTTGACGGGGTTAATTATCAATATAAAGGAACAGTGTTAAAAGAGAAATTCCATTTGTCCTATCCTCAGGTTTTTAAATATAAAAACGATTATTATATGCTGCCCGAAGCCAAAAGATCGGGGCATGTATTGTTATACAAAGCAGCAAATTTTCCTTACGGATGGAAAGTTTGTGACACATTAATTAAAAACAGGGAATTGAAGGATCCTACAATTTATTTGTCGGATACATTAAATGTCATGGTTGCCTCAGATGATCACCTCAATATGTATATGTTTGAAGCAGATTCTTTACACGGGAAATGGAGAGCTCATAAGAAAGCAAAAGTGATGATGGGAACCGAAGCCAGAGCAGGAGGACGCTTTTTTGCTGATGAAAAAGGACTATTGTTACCGGTTCAGAATTCTACACAGGGTTACGGATACGGATTGTCCATCTATCGTTTCAATTTTAAAGGAGATAACTACACTGTTAAAAGAGAACTTCCCTTTTTTCTGAAACGAAATGAAACAATAAAAGAATTTAATGCCGGGATGCACCAGCTGGATATCCAGAAAGTAGACGGGAAATATTATTTCGTTTACGATGGAAACAGATTGGAAAGCGATGTTAAAGATTTGAATTTCAGAGGGCCGATTAAGTGGAACTATATTGATTTAAAAAATTGGTTTTACCAGCAACAATGCGAATACTTCAATTAATAGATAGTTTAGAACCCGGAGGAGCAGAAAAAATGGCGGTTAGCTATGCTAATGCACTTTTGGATATTAACTCTTTTTCGGCTTTGGTTACAACCCGTAAAGAAGGAGAACTAAAAAAAGAGTTAGCAGTAGCAGTAAAGTACCTCGCTCTAAACAGGAAATCAGTATTAGATATTAAGGCACTTTTCCGCTTGCGGAAATTTGTCAAGGAAAATAAGATAACGTTTGTTCAGGCACATAGTAGTTCCTTCTTTTTGGCGTTTCTGCTCAAATGTGTTTATCCGTCACTCAAAATTATTTGGCATGACCATTTTGGGAATAGTGAATTTTTACACAAGAGGGAAAATATAAACACCCTAAAAATAGCCTCACTTTTTTTCTATAGGATAATTGCCGTTAATGAAATTTTAGAGAAATGGGCAAAAGTAAACCTATACTGTAATAAAGTATTGTACCTGCCCAATTTTGTTGCTATCAATAAGAGTCCGGAAAAAATAAACCTGTATGGAATAAGCGGTAAAAGAATTCTTTGTCTGGCAAATTTCCGGAAACAAAAAAATCATTTAATGTTACTTGAAGTCGCCAGAAAAATTGTAATTTCTTTCCCCGATTGGACTTTTCATCTGGTAGGAAAAGATTTCCATGATGAATATTCGGCAGCTATTAACGATAAAATTATTTCAAATAATTTACAGCAAAATGTTTATACTTATGGTTCCGTAAATGCAATTGAGTCGGTTATAAACCAATCGACAATAGGTGTTTTGACATCTCTTTCTGAAGGACTGCCAGTCTCACTTTTGGAATATGGTTACTTAGGGTTACCGGTAGTTGTAACTGCTGTAGGCGAGATTCCAAAAATAATCAAAGAGAATAACGGTATTTTGATAAACTCAGAAGATGCAGTTTCCTTTGAAAAAGAGCTGACAAAGATCATTCAGGATGAAGAGCGAAGAAAAATAATTGGAACCAACTTGAAACAGGAAATCCATTTGAACTATTCTAAAAAGGTAGTTGTGGAAAAATATTTAAAATTTATCAGGCATGACAATTAATAACAATAACTATCTCAAACTGGTATTGATCCATATAGGTATTGGAGGTATTGTTTATTTTCTTCCATTCCTGGCGAAAATACTGACAATTTTAATTTTTGTATGCTCCGTTTTAATATTGATAAAAACCAGGAACAAAAATAATGAAGCACTTTATTTGGCGGCATATATTGTTGGTGTTGAGGTTTTTTTGAGAATGACCGGAGGAATGATTTTTAATGAATACGGGAAATACAGTGTAATGATATACATGTTAATCGGCATGGTGTATAGCGGTTTTTCCAAAAATGCGATTATTTACTGGCTTTTCATAGTATTACTGATACCCGGAATTGTCGTTTCTACCGTCACCCTTTCTTATGAAGCAAATCTGAGAAAAGCAATAGCCTTTAATATTTCGGGACCGGTATGTCTGGGTGTTGCTTCGGTATATTGCTATAGAAGGCAAATAACAAAGCAACAACTGCTGAATTTGCTGCCGGCTTTTTCATTGCCTATAGTAACAGTAATAACCTATCTTTTTTTATATACGCCTAGTATACGGGATGTGGTAACCGGAACCCAGTCTAACTTTGAAACCTCAGGTGGATTTGGACCTAATCAGGTATCCACAATTTTAGGATTAGGTACTTTTCTGTTTTTTACACAATTTTTACTGAATTCTCCTACCAGAAAAATTCAGATTATCAATATCTCATTAACGTTGTTAGCAGCCTATCGCGGGATCGTGACGTTTTCAAGAGGCGGGATGTTTACAGGTTGTGCGATGATTCTTTTACTCATTATCATCGTTTATTTTATGCTCAATAAAAATGGAAAAAGTAAAATGAGTGTCATCTTTATTTTTTCATTAGTGGCAACGCTGGGTGTCTGGACTTATAGCTCCTATCAGACCAGTGGTCTAATTGATAAGCGATATGCTAATGAAGATGCTTTAGGAAGACAAAAACAAAGTAAACTGTCGGGAAGAGAAGACCTTATTAAAACAGAGATTCAAATGTTTGTTGACCATCCTTTCTTAGGGATAGGTGTCGGGAAAAACAAAGAATACAGACAGGAGTTAACAGGGGTCGAATTAGCAACACACAACGAAATAACAAGAATGCTTGCCGAACACGGACTATTGGGAGTTATTGGTTTACTAATACTCTTTATAACACCTCTAACGCTGTATCTTGACAATAAACACCACTTCCTGTTGTTGTCCTTTTTCGCTTTCTGGCTGCTCACCATTAACCATGCGGCCATGCGAATGGCAGCACCGGCTTTTGTCTATGCACTAACGTTATTAAAAGTCTATCCGGATGAAAAAACTGTTGTACATAGGGAATAAACTGGCGGTTCACGGACATAATCCGACAACGGTAGATACCCTTTCGGTACTTTTTGCTAATGAAGGCTATCATGTTGTGAGTGCTTCCTCCCGAAACAATAAAGTAGTGCGCATTCTGGACATGCTGGCAACCTTATTCAGGCATGCTAAAACAACCGATTTTGTAATTATCGATACCTATAGCACTGCTAACTTCTGGTATGCTTTTCTGGTGAGCCAGTGCTGCAGAATTTTAAAATGCCGGTACATACCGTTTCTGCATGGCGGCAATCTGCCGGAAAGACTCAGTAAAAGTCCCCGGTGGTGCAGGATGATCTTCAATAATGCCTATAGAAACGTAGCACCATCGCTATATTTAAAGCAAATATTTGAAGATTTTAAAGTTCCCAATGTAAGCTATATCCCTAACGTTATCGAACTTAAGGAGTATGACTTTAAAGAACGAATCGGTTTGAAACCAAGGTTGCTTTGGGTAAGAGCTTTTGCGGATATCTATAACCCTAAAATGGCTGTAGCCGTCCTTAGTGAACTGCAAAAAAAATATCCGGAAGTATCGCTTTGTATGGTTGGGCCGGAAAAAGACGGAAGTTTAGCAGCAACAAAGCAATATGCGGAAGCAAAAAAAGTAACGGTTCAGTTTACCGGTAGGCTTACTAAAAAAGAATGGACCGGTTTGGCACCGGACTTTGATATTTTTATTTCAACAACACATTTTGATAACACACCGGTTAGCGTTCTGGAAGCAATGGCTTTAGGAATGCCGGTTGTTGCAACGAATGTTGGGGGGATACCATATTTGTTAACTCATGATATTGATGCTCAGTTGGTTGGCGATAATGCAGTAACGGAAATGACCGAAGCAATTGTTAAGCTGATCGAAAATCCTGATTTTGCCCGGGAGCAAACTAAAAATGCCTACCGGAAAATAATAGCATTTGATTGGACAGAAGTGAAAAAGCAATGGGATAACTTGCTTAATAATCATTAATATTATCGTAAGTTTGCTTAGTTTTATTTAGGATTAAATATAAAAATCGGCTGATAATACTTTTAATTAAGTAAAATCTGTTTATTTAGGGACACACAGGAATGAATGCAAAGAAAATACATTTCGAAATTTCGGAGCGTAAGGTATTACTGCGTTTAATAGATGTTGTTGCTGTTTTACTGGCACTATATCTTTCAGAGTATTTTTTCGAATTCCATTATTTCTCTTTCGAAAGGCCATCGGTAGGTTCGATGCTTTTCCTGGCAATATACATTAACCTTTTCGGAACAATTTTCGAAATGTATAATTTACAGGTGGCAAGTAACCAGTATCAGGTGGTAAAGAGTATCATTCTGACAACCTTTGTAACCGTCTTTTTTTACCTGCTAACGCCCATTTTTACTCCCATTCTCCCGTCTAACCGTTTGCAGATTGTATACTTCTTTCTGGCAGTACTGATCAGCCTTTTTGCCTGGCGTTTTTTCTACCTGCACTTTCTCGCTTCACACCGCTTTGTTAAGAATGTAATATTTGTCTGCAACCGTGATGAAATAGAACAACTAGCACAGGAACTGGGAAAAGCCGATCCGCACTATCAGATAATAGGCTATGTGCCTACTGATGTTTCCGGTGAGAAACAATCTGTTTTCTATAAAGAAGTCGCGTTACCCGAACTGGAAAATTTTGTAAACAGGCATTCCGTTGCCGAAGTGGTTATCGGTTTCAGAGAGACAGAAACCATTGCCCCGGATTTGTATCAGGAACTTTTGTACCTGCTGGAAAAAGGAGTGACCATAAGAGAATATACACAGGTTTACGAACACTCCACCCAGCGCTTGCCAATACTTCAGGACACTAAGGACTTTTATAAGTTTTTCCCTTTTAGCCGCAGCAATCAGAATAAACTATACTTATATATAGTAAGGATATTTGAAATACTGTTCTCGCTGATCGGTATAATATTTGGGATTGTATTAATCCCGATAGTCTATATCGGAAACAGTATTGGTAACAGAGGACCGCTTTTCTATACGCAGGAAAGAGTCGGTAAAAACGGGGTTCCTTTCCTGATTTATAAATTCCGATCCATGATTCAGAATGCAGAATCAAACGGAGCTGTTTTTGCAAAGGCAAATGATGTTCGGATTACTCCTTTCGGGAAGTTTTTAAGAAGATCCCGTATTGACGAATTTCCCCAGTTTATCAATATCCTTAAAGGCGATATGGCGGTAATCGGTCCCAGACCGGAGCGGCCGGTTTTTGTAAAGAAAATTTCAGAAACCATGCCTTTTTATGAAACAAGACATGTTATCAAACCGGGACTAACCGGTTGGGCACAGGTAAATTATTCCTATGGGGAAAGCCTTGAAGACAGTCTGGTAAAACTCCAGTATGACTTATACTACATCAAACACAGAAGTATCTTTTTAGACGTCAATATCGTGATCAAAACATTGAGCACGGTGTTGTTCTACAGAGGGCAATAAGCAGTTTTATTTAACCTCTTTTCTCAGTAACCGGATCAAAATAAAAGATGTTGTCAGTATTATAGGCAGCATGATCGTTAAATGTGCTTTATTGAGTATAAAAACGGTATAGCAGCCAATAAGAGTCAGACAGGTATAGATACTGATCGTTAACCATTTTGTATTCTTTCTGATCTGGAAGAGCAATACCAAAAGCAATAAAGGATTTATCAGAAGCGTGTTGTAATTCAGCAATAACTCTTCATGGAAAGAATAGAACCCTACCAAAGCAAAAAATAGTCCTAAAAGGCCCATTAGTAATAAATAGAAGATAAGTACCGGTTTTTTGTTTGAAAAGTAAGCAAAAAGCAGCATTACAGCGATAAAAGTATAGATATTGTTCCATACGGAAGCGGCACTTCCGGTTGCTTCCTGCTGGAAAACGGTTGTCGTTTCCTGCGATAACGGATTTCCGAAGTTTTTGGTTTTCGATACGCCTTCCATTAATTCGGAAGGAAGAAATAACTGATCCGACTGCTTGTCGACTTTGTATCCGAAAATCAGATTGATGCCCAGTTTTTCATAAAAATTATTGACAAGATAGCTGTTTAAGATCGTTCTGTAATCCTTTTGAGTATCCGGAACGGCAGTGTTGATTTTGTGCTCTGTAACACCATTGAGAAGATCCTCGACCATAGAAGTACAATTGCGATCGATGAACTTATAGGTGTAATATTTTTTATCGGACGAAAGTACGGCTATCAGATTTGCGGTCAGCTGCTGCTTTTGCGCCAGCGTCAGGGAAAGCTTTTGCTCATGAATGGAACGATTCTCATATTGGTATTGCTGTACAAATTCCTCATAAGAGCCGGTGGCTACAAAATACTGCAAATCACCTTTTACAAACTTCCAGTAAAAATTAGGAGTGCCAAAATCGAAGGCACCATAATTAAAAACCACATCAACGCCATTTACGGTATTGTGAATACGAAGAGCAGTATGCCCGAAAAGTGAGTGTAATTGCGTACCCGAACCGCAGGTTAGTAAACTGATTTCCGTTTGTTCCGGAAGCAGTAAATTGGTCTGAGCCGAACCCTTTTGTGAAAAAAGAAGTAAAACGGTTACGATGGAGAATATAAAAGAGCGCATGAGTTGTTTACTGTATTGAGTTATCTGCTAAAAATCCCTAAATCAACTTTTAAAGAAAAAATATTCGAATAAAGTGCGGCACTCTGGTCGCCAATGTCTGTTAAGGCATAATCAACCTGAATACCTTTATATTTAAAACCCAACCCTAAGTTAGGCTGGAAATTTAGTTTTTCGGAATTGTCAATCTGTTTTACATTCTGGAAATTTCCAACACCGGCACGTAAAAAGACCAGATCGGTATAGCCGAATTCAAAACCGGCTGCCGGATCGATACTCACGGCATTTGTGGAAATAATATCATTGGTTCTGGCGAAACGCATGTTTAGCTGCGTGGCGGCCAGAATGCTGTAATCATAACGGATGATGAATTTCTTGGAAAGTCCCAGCTGCATTTTGGGTAATGTTATCTCGGTCGTTTCCGGCGGTTCCTGGTTTTCTCCCGGTACGGCATCTTTAATCTTGTTAAACTCGTCTTCATCAATTGTCCACACATTATACGTGGTAGTGATATCGCGAACCATTAACCCGATTTTCCAGTCGTTTTTTTCATACTGAATCCCCAAATCAAATCCAAAACCCCATGAACTGGCAAAATCACCAATAATACGGCGGATAATTTTGGCATTCACACCATAATTAAAACCGTCTAAAGGAAGCGATCTGGCATAGGAAAACGTTACGCCGTAATCGGCAGCCGAAAAAAGGCTGATACGATTGTAGTCAATATTTCCCTGGCTGTCTATTAATTGTGTGGTATTTAAAATGTCATCAACCCCAAAGCGGATTAAGGAAACTCCCAAAGCACTTCGTTCGTCAATTTTCATGGCAAAGCCGGCATAATCGTATTGGGCAATGTTGGCAAAATAATTCGCGTGCATCAGGCTGATCTGTTTGCCGTCAACTTTTAGTAAACCTGCCGGGTTCCAGTAGCCGGAGTTAACATCTGCCGTATGTCCTACAACGGCATTCGCCATTCCTAATGCTGCAGCGTCAACACCAATATTCATAAACTCATTCGAATACTTTCTAACGGCCTGACTATAAGAAAGGAGATGAAAAGAAAAAAAGAAAAGTAATAAGGTTTTTTTCAAAGCCATTTATTTTATACAAATATGAAATAAAAATCTCAAATACTAAACTCTATTTTGTATTAACTTATTGTATTACCTTTGTCATAAAATTTGTAAATTAGATTTTTGCGACACCAGTCATGCAGGGCGTCTGATCATCTTTAAAATGTAATTGTATATGTCAATAAAGAAGCACATTCCAAATGTTATTACCCTTTTAAATCTTTCTGCCGGTATTTTTGCTTTAATACATGCCTTTAACGGTAATTATAATGAAGCATTTTCGTGTGTTTGTGTAGGGATATTTTTTGATTTTTGGGATGGATTTTTTGCCCGTCTGCTAAAAGTACAAAGTGCACTGGGATTACAGCTGGATTCTTTGGCCGATATGGTGACCAGCGGAGTAGTGCCGGGTGTGGTAATGTATAAAATGCTGGCAGATATCCAGGAAAACCAACCGGATTATAACCTGACGCAGGAAACTTTTTATATGGGAATTGTTCCCTATTTAGGATTTTTAATAACCTTAGGATCTTGCTACCGGTTAGCAAAATTCAATATCGATACCCGTCAGACGGATTCTTTTATCGGATTGCCAACGCCGGCAAATGCCTTGTTAATCATGAGTTTGCCAATGATATTGTTCGATAACCAATTTGAGGCATTGTCTAATTTATTGAGCAATCCTTATGTATTGGTAGGAATCAGTATTTTCAGTGCTTATATCTTAAATGCTGAAATTCCGTTGTTTTCACTAAAAGTGAAATACTTAAACTGGGCAAATAATAAAACACAGATCTTATTCATGATCATTTCGGCATTGTTCCTGATATTCTTCCAATACCTGGGAATTCCGATGATCATACTGTTTTATGTATTGCTTTCTGTGATTACAAACAAAATGGAAAAGAAAGTAGCATAAACAGCAATGAAGCGACGTCCGGCTCCAAAGAAAAAAACGGCAACTCCGCGGAATTACAAAACAAAATCAAAACAGAAAGGTAAAATTCCCGTTGGGAAAATCATACTGTACTGTTCGGCTATTGCCGTTGTAATTACCATTATGGCTGCGGCATATCAGTATCGCAATGGCTTTTTGTATTACCTGGGCTTTAAAACCGATAAAACAGTTGGCAAGCTAAGTACAGAAGAGCGGAAAATAGCCGACGTACGCATTTTTGAAGTATTGAGCCGCCACGATACCCGGTTGGTTGGTTTTGATGTTTCGGAATATCAGGAAAAAATCGACTGGAAGGCCATTGACAAAATAGACGGGGAATTTCCGCTTAGTTTTGTATTCATCCGTGCTACGGCAGGAAATGACCGGGTTGATTCCCGATTTGATGAAAACTGGAAAGCCGCTAAAAACCACGATTTCGTAAGAGGGGCGTATCATTATTACCGTCCAAATGAAAATTCATTAGAACAGGCAGAACTGTTTATTAAAACGGTTAAACTCCATAAAGGCGATTTTCCTCCGGTTCTGGATATAGAAGAATTACCTAAAAACCAGTCGGTAGATAGTTTGAAGACCGGTTTGAAACGCTGGTTGAAAAAAGTTGAAAGACATTATGGTGTAAAACCGATAATTTATTCCGGCGAAAGCTATTATAATGACTTCTTAAAAGAAGAATTTAAAGGCTATACCTTCTGGATTGCAAACTATAATTTCTTTGTAGAGAATATAAAAGACGAGTGGCTGATCTGGCAGTTTACCGAAAAGGCCGAAATTCCCGGTATTAAAGGACTGGTCGATATTAATGTCTTTAACGGAAATAGAAAAGATCTGAAAAATAGCACACTCCGGAAATAAAAAAGGGATACTTTATGTATCCCTTTTTGGTATGTTTTAAAATTCTAATTTTTTCTTTCTCAGCTCAAAGTTTTGTCCCAGATATACTTTACGTACCATTTCGTCTTCGGCCAGTTCTTCCGGAATACCGGCTTTAAGAATACCGCCTTCAAACATCAGGTAGGTTTTGTCGGTAATAGCAAGGGTTTCTTGAACGTTGTGATCGGTAATCAGGATTCCGATGTTTTTATTTTTTAACTGCGCTACAATACGCTGAATATCCTCCACCGCTACCGGGTCAACTCCGGCAAAAGGCTCATCCAGAAGAATGAATTTAGGATCGGTTGCCAGTGCGCGGGCAATTTCCGTTCTACGTCTTTCTCCTCCGGAAAGTAAATCCCCTCTGTTGGTGCGGATATGCTGTAGGCTGAACTCTTCAATTAAAGATTCCATTTTAGCTTCCTGTTCTTTTTTGGTTAACGTTGTCAGCTGCAGTACACTCAGAATGTTGTCTTCGATACTTAGCTTTCTGAAAACCGAAGCCTCCTGAGCCAGATATCCGATACCGTTTTGCGCCCGCTTGTACATCGGGAAATCGGTAATGGTCATGTCATCCAGATAAATGTTTCCGCTATTGGGTTTTACCAAGCCTACAATCATATAAAAAGAAGTAGTTTTTCCGGCGCCGTTCGGCCCTAAAAGCCCGACAATTTCCCCTTGATTTACTTCAACGGAAACGCCTTTTACAACACTTCTTCCTTTATAGGTTTTTACTAAATTTTCAGCTCTTAATTTCATTTTTCGATAACGTTACAAAGTTGAGGAAGGATACAGCAACATATTTGTTGTGAAACTCCCTGCAAATAAACAAATAAAGGGATTAACGGATGTATAAATTAACAATTAATTATTTTCTAAAGCTTCCCAGAATTCATACGCTCTGCGCAAATGAGGAATCACAATTGTTCCGCCCACAAGCGTTGCAATTCCCATGGCTTCCATCATTTCTTCCTTGGTAATGCCGTTTTTATAGGATGTTTCCAAATGGTATTTGATACAGTCGTCACAACGTAAAACAGCAGAAGCAACCAAACCTAAAAGCTCTTTGGTTTTAACATCCAGCGCGCCTTCCATATAGGCATTGGTGTCTAAGTTGAAAATACGTTTGATGATTTTGTTATTATCATTCAGAAGCTTATCATTCATCTTGGAACGATAATCGTTAAATTCCTGTACTAAATCAGCCATGTCTTATGTGTTTTTTAGTTCTTCTTTTCGGGTTACAAATTTGGAAATGAAAATACTCACTTCATATAGAATTACCAGTGGAATCGTAACGATAATCTGACTGATAACGTCAGGCGGCGTTACAATTGCAGCGATGATCAGGATAATAACGTAAGCGTATTTTCGGTACGTTCTCAGGAAACTCGGTGATACAATTCCCAAACGGGATAAAAAGTAAATAACGATAGGCAATTCAAAAACCAGTCCTGTTGATAACGAAGTGGATTTTACCAGGCCGATATACGACTGTATATCAATGGAGTTGATAACATATTTACTGACCGTAAGATTGGAAAGGAAATTGATGGACATCGGGGTAATGATAAAATACCCGAACAATACACCCATGAAAAACAATAACGAAGAGATAAAGATAAAATAACGGGCATTTTTCTTCTCTTTTTCATACAGCGCAGGACTTATAAATTTCCATAATTCCCAAAGGATAAAAGGGAATGCCAGTATAAATCCGGCGGTAATAGAAGTCCAGATAAGCATGGCAAACTGCCCTTCCATGGTACGGTTCTGAAGCTCAAAAGGAAGCTCTGTCATACAGAAACTTCTGTCCAGGTCATATTTCTGTGCTATTTCGCAAAAGAAGCGATAGGTTACAAAGTTACCGTCTTTTGGTCCGAAGATTATAGTATCAAAAATAAAATCACTGTAATAGTAAGCGACACATCCGCCAATAACAATTGCCAGTGTGCTTCGTATCAGAACCCATCTGAATTCTTCCAGGTGGTCCAGAAACGACATTTCTTTCATGGTTTTTTTAGCCATTATATAATTCCTTCTTTTAAAATGTCATGAATGTGGATAATGCCAATGTAGGCGCCTTCATCGGCAACGACTAACTGCGTAATGGAATTGTTTTCCATGATGTTGAAAGCATCCACAACCATATCGGTTGGTTTAACCGTTTTAGGGTTTTTAGTCATAATATCCTTAGCGGTCAGGTCACTGAAAGTATCACGGTTGTTCAGCATTCTTCTGATGTCCCCGTCAGTGATAATTCCGGTGATTTTTTCATTTTCCACCACTGCGGTAACACCCAGGCGTTTCTCGGAAATTTCCATGATAACCGTTTTGATGCTGGCATCCGGGCTCACTTGTGGTTTATGGGTATTGTCCAGCATGTCCTGAACGCGTAATAGTAATTTTTTGCCCAAAGCACCACCGGGATGGTATTTGGCGAAATCTTCACTTTTGAAATTGCGAAGCTCCATCAGGCAAACAGCTAAGGCATCACCCAAAACCAACTGTGCCGTAGTACTGTTTGTAGGGGCAAGGTTGTTCGGGCAGGCTTCTGCTTCCACATAAGCATTTAATACATAATGGGATTCTTTTGCCAGAAAAGAGGTTTCGCTGGCAGTCATTCCGATAAGGATATTTCCGAAGCGTTTTAAGAGTGGAACCAGAACCTTGATTTCGGGACTGTTGCCGCTTTTGGAAATACAGATGATAACATCGTCAGGCTGTACCATTCCAAGGTCACCGTGGATGGCTTCGGCAGCATGAAGAAATAAGGAAGGAGTACCGGTAGAATTTAACGTTGCCACGATTTTTGTAGCGATAATAGCGCTTTTTCCTATCCCTGTTACAACAAGGCGGCCTTTGCTTTGATAGATTGTATTTACGGCTGCTGCAAAATCATCGTTAAGGTAATTTACAAGATTTGCAATGCTCTCACTTTCAGACTGTATTGTTTTTTTGGCAGTAGCCAAAATGCTTTCAATGTTACTCAAATCAGAAGTTTTATAAAATTTGTATGTATTAAAGATTTTTGTATCTTTATATTCTGCAAATTTATGTAAAATACTGTATAATAAATAATGAAACTAACCGAAATTGACTTGCATAAAGAGTTAAAAAAATATTTTGGTTTTAACCAATTCAAAGGTTTACAAGAAGATGTTGTTCGAAGTATTATTACGGGTAACAACACTTTTGTTATTATGCCTACCGGTGGCGGGAAGTCCCTATGTTACCAACTGCCGGCATTAGTACTGGGTGGAACCGCTATTGTAGTTTCGCCTCTAATTGCATTAATGAAGAATCAGGTTGATGCTATCCGAAGCTTATCCTCAGAAGCCGGAATTGCACACGTTTTGAACTCCTCATTAACAAAAACTGAAATTAATCAGGTAAAAAAAGACATTACTTCCGGGCTGACAAAACTATTGTATGTCGCACCGGAATCTTTAACAAAAGAAGAATATGTAAACTTTTTACGTGAAGTACCGCTTTCTTTTGTAGCTATCGATGAAGCACACTGTATTTCCGAATGGGGACACGATTTCCGTCCGGAATACCGCAACCTTCGAAATATCATCAAACAATTGGGTGACATTCCGATTATCGGATTGACTGCTACGGCAACGCCTAAAGTACAGGAAGATATTTTAAAGAATCTGGACATGACCGATGCCAATACTTTTAAAGCATCGTTTAACCGTCCGAACTTATTCTATGAAGTACGCACCAAAACGAAAAATGTCGAATCCGATATTATTCGTTTCATCAAGCAGCACAAAGGGAAATCCGGTGTAATTTACTGTTTAAGCCGTAAAAAAGTTGAAGAAATAGCACAGGTGCTACAGGTAAACGGAGTGAGTGCCGTTCCTTACCATGCCGGATTGGATGCTAAAACCAGAGCAAAACACCAGGACATGTTCCTGATGGAAGATGTGGAAGTGGTGGTCGCAACCATCGCATTCGGAATGGGAATTGACAAGCCGGATGTGCGCTATGTTATTCACCATGATATTCCGAAGTCACTGGAAAGTTACTACCAGGAAACCGGTAGAGCCGGACGTGACGGAGGAGAAGGACACTGCCTTGCCTATTACTCGTATAAAGACATTGAGAAACTGGAAAAATTTATGTCCGGTAAACCTGTGGCCGAACAGGAAATCGGGTTCGCGCTGTTGCAGGAAGTAGTCGCTTATGCGGAAACATCAATGTCCCGTCGTAAATTTTTACTGCATTATTTCGGTGAGGAATTTGATGAAGTAAATGGCGAAGGGGCCGATATGGATGATAATGTCCGCAATCCGAAGAAAAAAGTAGAAGCGCAGGATCAGGTGGTTACTTTGCTGGAAGTAGTTCGTGATACCAAGCAGCTGTATAAATCCAAAGAAGTGATCTTTACGTTGATTGGTAAGATCAATGCGACAATTAAAGCACACAAAACGGATGCTCAGAAATTTTTCGGAAAAGGAAAAGACTTTGAAGAAAAATACTGGATGGCTTTAATCCGCCAGGTATTGGTTGATGGATTGCTGTCGAAAGATATTGAAACCTACGGTGTTTTAAAGCTGACCAGAAAAGGAGAGGAATTTATTCAGAAACCGGTTTCGTTTATGATGTCGGAAGATCATGAATATAACGAAACGGAGGATGAGGCAATTGTTACATCGGCAAAATCGACCGGAACGGCCGATGAAGCTTTGATGGCAATGCTTAAAGACCTGCGAAAAAAAGTAGCCAAGAAAATCGGGGTTCCACCTTTTGTTGTTTTTCAGGATCCGTCACTCGAAGACATGTCGTTAAAATATCCTGTTAATCTGGAAGAATTAGGAAATGTCCACGGTGTAGGTGAAGGTAAAGCTAAAAAATACGGAAAAGAGTTTGTTGAACTTATTGCCCGTTATGTTGAAGATAACGACATTGTTCGTCCGGATGATCTTGTTGTAAAATCTACCGGGGCTAATTCGGCTTTAAAGCTGTACATTATTCAGAATATTGACCGGAAATTGTCGTTAAACGATATTGCTGCGGCAAAAGGACTGGATATGGATACCCTGCTTAAAGAAATGGAACAGATTGTTTATTCGGGAACGAAATTAAATATCAAATACTGGGTAGATGAAATACTGGATGACGACCAGCAGGAAGAAATCCACGAGTATTTTATGGAATCCGAATCGGATAATATTAAAGATGCCTTAAAAGAATTTGACGGCGATTACGATACCGAAGAATTGCGACTGATGCGCATTAAGTTTATCAGTGAGGTAGCAAACTAAATAAAAAAAGAGGCATTATATAATGCCTCTTTTTTTATTCCGAATACAATTCTCCCCGATGCGGTTTCAGGGCATCCCTGACAGCAATCATAGTATCGTCGGTAACAACCATAAAAGCTGTTGCATACATATCGTTAAGGATTTCAAATCCGGTAATGTTTAAATCTAATTTTTCGATAGCAATATATTCTTTCAGATGGATCTCGTGATGCTCGGCTGTTTTTGCGGCAGCCGGACCCCGGAAATCCCAAATGAGTTTTATTTGTCTTGACATATTTAAAGGAAATTAAAGAACAAAGTTACGAATGATAATTCAAATCGCTGCCTGAAAAATGGATGGCTGATCATCAATTCCGGTGCAAATCACTATTTTTGCACTCTGATTTAAAATCAACCCGATAAAAATGCCAAGAGAATTACAAATACAGGTTACGCCGGAAATAGCGGCAAACAGCGCTTTACTGACCGAGCATATCGCGAAATTAATGCACACAGGTGTTGCGGAAATCCAACATGTTTCGGTATTGAAACGCTCCATCGATGCGCGCCAGAAAGCGATTAAGATTAACTTAAAAGTAACTGTTTTTTTTCAGGGCGAAAATTTTAGTGAAACAAAAATACAGCTGCCGGAATATAAAAATGTAACCAATGCGCAGGAAGTAATTGTTGTGGGAGCCGGACCAGCCGGACTTTTCGCAGCCTTGCAGTTAATCGAGTTGGGCTTAAAACCGATCCTGATTGAAAGAGGAAAAGATGTTCGTGGCAGACGTCGTGACTTAAAAGCAATCAACAGGGATCACATTGTAAATGAAGATTCGAATTATTGTTTTGGAGAAGGCGGTGCCGGAACCTATTCTGACGGGAAACTGTATACCCGGTCTAAAAAAAGAGGGGACGTAAACCGTATTCTGGAATTATTGGTGGCCTATGGCGCTTCTCCGGAAATTTTGGTTGAAGCACATCCGCATATCGGAACCAACAAACTGCCGCAGATCATTCAGGATATCCGCGAGAAAATTATTGAACATGGCGGACAGGTTTTGTTTGAAACCCGGGTAAAAGATATCCTGATTAAAAATAATGAGGTTTATGGTGTGGAAACCCATACCGGAACACAGATTTTAGCTCCGAAAATAATATTGGCAACCGGACATTCGGCCCGTGATATCTTTGAACTGTTAGACCGTAAAAAAGTTTTTATAGAAGCCAAACCGTTTGCTTTAGGAGTTCGGGCAGAACACCCGCAAACATTAATCGACAGTATTCAGTACTCCTGCGATTTCAGAGGAGAATTTTTACCGCCGGCACCTTATTCTATTGTGAAGCAGGTTAACGGACGCGGTATGTATTCGTTCTGTATGTGTCCGGGAGGTGTAATCGCTCCCTGTGCAACAAGTCCGGGAGAAGTGGTTACAAACGGATGGTCGCCTTCCAAACGCGATCAGGAAACGGCAAATTCCGGTATTGTAGTAGAATTAAAATTGGAAGACTTTCAGCCATTTGCCAAATTCGGTGCTTTGGCAGGAATGGAATTTCAAAAAGCAATTGAACAAAAAGCCTGGCAGGTGGCGGGCGGTACTCAAAAAGTTCCGGCACAGCGAATGGTGGATTTTACGCAGCATAAAATATCGGATTCCATTCCGAAAACATCCTACGTACCGGGAACAACATCGGTAGAATTAGGAGAAGTATTTCCGGGATTCCTAACGCAGACAATGCGGGAAGGTTTTGTCGCATTCGGAAAATCAATGCGGGGCTATCTGACAAACGAAGCAATTTTACATGCACCGGAAAGCCGTACGTCCTCACCGGTTCGTATTCCGCGTGACAATGACACGCTGGAACATGTGCAGATTAAAGGATTGTATCCCTGCGGTGAAGGAGCGGGTTATGCCGGCGGGATTATTTCGGCTGCTATCGACGGCGAGAAATGCGCACAGAAAGCAGCGGAAAGTTTGCATTAGCATACATCAGCTCCTGATTACTTTCCGTAAATAATCAGGAGCTGAAGCAATTAATTGTTTTTCTGAAGCCATTTTACAGCTTCTTCCAGTGTTTTTTCCGGGGCGCACTTTTGGTCCGGAATTATTGAACTGCCGTATTTTTGCTTATTTCTGTCGGCAAAGGTGCTTACCGTAAGGTTGATTCTGGCACCATCGGAAAGAATGTACACTTCATTTGACGAGGAAACACCAAAAGTTTTGGTTCCAAAACTTCTGGTTTTTGGTCTGCCTTTAAAGGCTACCGCGACTGCTTCTCCGGAGCTGGCGGTTAGCGAATCGGTTAATACCGCTACATAAGGGTTTGCTTTTTTCAGGGAATAAAATTCGTGTATATCTTCAATTGTCGTTGTACCGTAAAGTACTTTTCCGTCTTTACAGATCCAGGGTTCTGCATTATTGTCCGGATCAATGAAATAGCCAACGATTCCGTTGCCTAATACCGGAGCAATACCGGTTAACATCGGACTCATATTGCCTCCGAAATTTCCTCTTAAGTCAACAATCCAGCCTTTTAAATTAGCTTTATCCCGCTCTTTCAGCTGTTCCAGTACCTTGTTGCGATACGCTTCAAGCTGATCTTCATCACCCATACAGTAAGGGATTCGGATATAGCCAATATCGGACGGAACGGTTTCGTCGGTTAAAGTGGGCGGCGCTTTTTCGCTGTCCTCATTATTATTTGCCGCAGCAAAATAACTGTGATGGTCATGCAGCTGGGTAACGGCATATTCAACAGACGGATAAGCATCCTGTATGCTGACGGCTTTTTCGGCATGCTTTAAAACGGAAGCTTTGAATTTATCCCAGTCAATGTTTTTCCGGTTAACGGATTTTGCTTTTAATAAAGTAACGACCTCGTTAATATAGGCCTGTACTTCCGGGGAAGCTGCCGGTTCTTTTTTATCGCACCCGATAAGTAATGTCAGTATTAAAAAGGAGCAGAGTATGTTTTTCATGAACTTTTGGTGTTTTGGTATTTTGTAATAACGCAGGCAGTGCTAAATTATTCCGGTACATCCGGTTATTTTACGTACCTGTCTGCTAATACAGTTGAATATGCTGTGTTGTGATGGAATCTGTAGCAGCAAAAATAGTTATATTCTGGATTGTTTGGTGTTTGCCCGGAGGATTACCCTTTGGTTTTTATGCTTTCTGGCGGTGCAATTGGTGAAAATTATAAAATAGGGCAAAAGTGAATGCATTTCTTTTTTTGTACTTTTGACAGGTAATCAAGAATTATGACAGAAGAAAGAGTAATATTAGTTAACGAAAAGGATGAACAAATTGGCTTAATGCCAAAAATGGAAGCACATGAAAAGGCAGTATTGCACCGTGCTTTTTCGGTTTTTATATTGAATGCTGATAATGAAATCATGCTGCAGCAACGGGCGCAGCACAAATACCATTCTCCTTTGCTGTGGACCAATACCTGTTGCAGTCATCAGAGAGAAGGAGAAACCAATATTCAGGCAGGTGTAAGAAGACTGCGTGAAGAAATGGGATTCACCGCTGAGTTAAAAGAATTGTTTTCGTTTATTTATAAGGCACCTTTCGATAATGGACTGACAGAACATGAGCTTGACCATGTAATGATCGGTTACTACAATGCAGCACCCGAGATCAATCCGGAAGAAGTGGAAAGCTGGAAATGGATGTCCATTGAAGCGGTAAAAGAAGATATGGAAGTACATCCGGATATCTATACGGTATGGTTCAAAATAATTTTTGACAAGTTTTATCACTATTTAGAAGCTCATAAAGTTTAATTGCTATGAAAGTTACTGTAAGCCGAAAAGCCCATTTTAATGCTGCACACCGTCTGTATCGCAAAGATTGGACTTTTGAGAAAAATCAGGCAGTTTTTGGGAAATGCAACAATCCTAATTATCACGGGCATAACTATGAACTGATTGTGAGTGTGACCGGAGAAATTGATCCGGAAACCGGATATGTAATGGATCTGGGGGATTTAGCTGCGATTATCCGGAATGAGATAGAAGATAAATTCGATCATAAGAACCTTAATATGGATGTGCCGGAATTTGCGGATTTAAACCCGACGGCAGAAAATATTGTGGTTGTTATCTGGAATAAGATCAGGGCAAAAATTGCTTCAGACAAGGAACTGGAGGTTGTTTTGTATGAAACACCCAGAAATTTTGTAACCTATAAAGGATCGTGATGCGTTTAAAAACAGGAGATAAAATACCGGACTTTCAGGCGACAGATGCGCAGGGTGCCGTTTTTAATATGGCTTCTCTTTTAGGGAAGAAACCATTGGTGATTTATTTTTACCCAAAAGACAATACGCCCGGCTGTACCAAAGAAGCCTGCGGATTCCGGGATTTATACGAAGATTTTACGGCTTTGGGCGCCGAAGTAATCGGGATTAGCGGCGATAGCAGTGCTTCTCATCAAAAATTTGCAGACCAGTACCGGCTGCCGTTTATACTATTGTCTGATAAAGGAAAACATATCCGGAATCTTTTCGGAGTGCCGACTAATTTATTAGGACTGCTGCCGGGAAGAGTAACGTATGTTGCGGATAGTGACGGAATAATCCGCTTTGTCTTTAACAGTATGAATGCAACGCAGCACATGCCAAAAGCTTTGGAAGCGGTAAAGGCAATGAAAGGATAAGCCGGGAATGCAACAATCCGGTCTTTGCGTTTGTATTTAACACTGCTTTCTAAAAATGATTTGGGTTCAGATTGGTTATTTCAAAAACTTTTTTGCATTTTTGCGAACCTAATGAACAAATAAATCTATGACGGTAAATTGGTATCCACTTATTTTTAACCCCATTTTGAAAGACAGAATTTGGGGAGGAACCAAATTATATTCGTTACTTCATAAAGAGATTATTTCCGAAACTACCGGCGAAAGCTGGGAAATCTCAACTGTTCCCGGAGATATCAGTACCGTTAAAAACGGAGCCTTAGCCGGAAAAAACATTAATGAACTTTTAGCCTTACAGCCGGAAGCATTACTGGGTAGAAAAGTGTACGGAAAATTCGGTAATGAATTTCCGTTGTTATTCAAGTTTCTGGATGCTAAGGAAGATTTGTCCATTCAGGTACATCCCAATGATGCATTAGCGAAAATCAGGCATAATTCTTTCGGGAAAACCGAAATGTGGTATGTTATGCAGGCCGATGAAGATTCCCGGATCATAATCGGTTTTGAAGAACCTTCATCGTCGGAAGAATATGTGCACCATCTGGAAAATAAAACGTTGACCAAAATACTAAAAGAAATTAAGGTTAAAAAAGGCGATGCATTCTTTCTGGAAACCGGAACGATCCATGCCATTGGTGCCGGAATTGTCATTGCCGAAATTCAGCAGACTTCCGATATTACCTACCGGGTTTATGACTGGGACAGGGTAGATGCAAACGGGCATTCAAGAGAGCTGCATATTGACCTGGCATTGGAAGCCATCGATTATTCGGCAGGTAATGCACAGATTGCTTATGCAAAAGAAAACAACAAGTCCAATCTGGTAATAGATTGTCCTTACTTTACTACAAATTATATTCCTTTGGATGGAGTGCTGTCCTTTGCTAAAAACGGAGATTCTTTTACCGTTTTGGTGTGTACGGAAGGTGATTTCTCGATTCATATTCCGGATACGGCTGAAAAAACCGACTTTAAAAAAGGAGATACCGTTTTAATTCCTGCGGTTATTACCGATTTTGAAATTTCAGGACAGGCTTCGCTGTTAGAAATATTCATTTCATAACCTTTAATCAAAAGATTAGTTGTAATTTTGCCAACGAAATTTAAAAATCAAAGAAAAATGGCAAGCGTTAAAAACTTAAAAAAAGACATCAACTACGTTTTAGGTGATATTATTGAAGCAGTTTACATTTGGGAAATGACTACTACAGGAAAACCAACTGCGGCTTCAGACGCATTAGTAGAAGAAGCGATTACAACATTTGACAGTTTGATCACTAAAGTGAACCAAAAAAATGTTGAAAATAAAAAATTACATTTCAAACAAATTAATAAAGATCTTGAAATTGCTGCTAATCAATTGGTTGATAAAATCAACGCATTGTAGTCAGAAAAATCAATAAAAAAGTGTGAAAAAAATATTTGGAAGTTTAAAAAACAACCTTATATTTGCACCCGAATTGAGACGCCGGTGTAGCTCAGCTGGCTAGAGCAGCTGATTTGTAATCAGCAGGTCGTGGGTTCGAGTCCCTCCATCGGCTCAATTTTTTTACTGCATGTTTTTGCGGTTTTTATTGAAAAAAGAATAAAAATATTTGGGAGTTTGAAAAACAACCTTATATTTGCAACCGAATTGAGATGCCGGTGTAGCTCAGCTGGCTAGAGCAGCTGATTTGTAATCAGCAGGTCGTGGGTTCGAGTCCCTCCATCGGCTCAATCGTCTTTAAGCCACTTGAAGAAAGTGGTTTTTTTTATTTATAAAGGTTTAAAAAAAGCGGCTTATGAAAATAAGCCGCTTTTTATTTTTATTGTGGAGTTTGTTCCTGCTGTTTTCTTTTCGCAATAAACTCTTTTAGCATTTTACCATAATGGGATTGAGCCACCTCAGGCGATAACGATTTCTGAATGGTATCCATATATTTCAGATTGGTATCGTAAATATCCGTCAGGGCAATATAAGGTGCTACTTCATATTTGGCATTGTTTACCGCAAAATTCACCGCATCCAGATAACGTCGGATGATTAGCTTTTCGTTACGCTCGTTCAGGCTGTCCATCATTTTTGTTTTGTTGAACTTCTGCGCATAAAGACTTAGGCTTAAAACCTTGTTTTCTTCGTCTGTAAAGCGTGATTTTATTTTTTTGTAGTCTTCGTATAGTTCGTTGTTTTTTGAGCCTGTAACTTTTGCTTTTGCGTAAAACTCTTTTAAGTCGGTCGTAATCTTCATTTCACCCGGTTCTGCAAAAAACATAAGGCTGTTGTCGATAGAATTGGAAGTACCGCGATCCAGGAACAGGTAGTACATTTCCGGAGAATCAATTTTTAAGTTGCTCTCAAAATTGGAATTTCCTTTAATCAGGAAACTGTCGATCGTTACAAATGAAGTGTCAACGATTTTTTTTAAGTATAGTTTACCCTGCTTTAATCCGTTAACTGTTCCTGTAAGATGAAGGTTGTTTGCTGATTCGTTCTCTTTATTACAAGCGGTTAATAAGGCCAGCGAAAATAAGGCTATAAGTGTTTTTTTCATTAGGGTTACGATTTTAAAGTTTGCAAAGTAAAGAAAAAAATATTCAGATGCTAAGGAAGTTGTTGAAATAGTATGGTTTAATACGGCAATTTCGGATATAAAAAATCCCCAATAGCTATTGGGGATTTTGAGAATATTCCGGATAAAGCATTATCCTTTTAACCAGGCTTCTTTGATTTTTGCTTTACTGTTGTCTGTAAAGTGTAATCCTTCCACATCTTCCATGGTTAAGGTTACTTTTCCTTTTAAAGTCTGTTCCTTGTTGTTGCGTTTTATTTTAATCGTGATCGGGTCGTTTTCTTTCCAATCCATGCTGGACATGATCAGCTCATAAATGTTATCCAGATTATAAGCGGTACCGTTAATCGCTAAGAGGGTATCGTCGTTTTTAAGACCAATTTTTTTCATGAAACCGTTTAGTTCCATTCCCGGCGGTATCATAATTTCTTTTGTCGCAGGGTTTACCGTGATATAAGGCATATCACCTTTTAAGAACGGATTGGCTGGTTTTTTAACGCTTCCTTTGATAACACCCACTTTGGCAAAATAGTCGTTATAAGGAATCGGAGTATCACCGGCTACATATTTGTTTAGGAATGCACCGATTTCCGGATAGGTTAATGCGGTAATTTTAGCAAAAAGATCTTCATCGTTAAACGGTTTGTTGTTACCGTATTCGTTCGATAGTGCCTGCATTAAGCTTAAGATTCCTCTTGCTCCGTTGCTGCTTTCTCTCATTTGAATGTCAATGCACATCGCAATCAGCGCTCCTTTCAGATAAACATTATAATACGAATCTTTATATTGTTTGTCCAGGATGTTCTTGCTCATGTTTGTAAACGGCATTTTGTCGTTGAAACGGGTTGATGCTTCAATTTTTTCCGCCATTCTGTTGTAGAATTCGTCTTCTGTGATTAAGCCCTGGTTTACCTGGAACAGGTTTGCAAAATATTCGGTAACTCCTTCATACATCCATAAGTGTTCGGACATTTTTGGAGTATTGTAATCGAAATACTGGATTTCTTTGGAGTGAATGCTTAATGGTGTAACGATATGGAAAAATTCGTGGGAAACCACATCTTTCAATTGTTCTAAAAGCTGTGCTTTAGGCATCATTTCCGGCATAACAACGGTTGTGGAAGTGGTGTGCTCCAAAGCTCCGAATCCTTTGGCATCCGGTTTTTTCATATCGGATAAATACAGCAACACACTGTATTTTTTAGTGCTGTTTACCGGACCTAAGAATTTTTTCTGCGCACGCATCATTGTTTCCATTTCCGGAGTGATGTCTTTTGCCGTATAAGTTCCGTTTGGCGAATATACGCTGATCAGGATATCCATACCGTCCACATTGAATGTGGTATAATCCGGTTTGGAATACATGATCGGGCTGTCAACCAGTTCGGCATATCTTGGCGTGTGGAAAACATCCACTTCATTGCTCGGATCATTGTCAACTAAAGATGTAGCACCCCATAATGTTGCCGGATGGGAAACGGTTACCGTGTACGGGATTTCGTTTTTCCCCTGAAAGTATCCTACAAAACCATGCGTGTTCAGCATGAAGTTTTCGTTAGCCGCAATATTGGTACCGGCTGGTGAAAAGATATCATGCGTTCCTTCCACATCATAAGTATCGTTAACGAGATACGTTACTTTTGCCAGGGCTTTTGCATTGGATATCTGCCAGGTATTGTCATCTGTTTTAGAAACGGCAAGTGCATTTCCGTTTGCATCAAGTGCTTTGAAATTGTCAATAAACTTACCATAATCGTCTTCCGAATAAGTACCCGGGATAATTTTTGGGATATGGAATGTTGCTGTTTCTGTAGTAAAGGTTGGAGGAGTAATGGTTACCATTACTTTGTCATCCGTTACATTTTTAAGGTCAATGGCAACTTTTACCTCGTTTATAGTGGTAGCGGATGTTTTTTCCTGAGTTGTTTTACAGCTCATAACCATCACTGCCAGTGCCAATGTACAGATAAGTTTCTTCATCGTTTTATTTTTAGTTTACTATTTGTAGTTGGAATTCGATTTTTGTTACAGTTTATTCTTTTTTAGGAAAAGATTAATTTTTTCCGAAAGTTTCGGTGTATTCCGGGTATCCGGATCGGAATAGGAAGCTAAGTTTTCGGCTTCGTCGCCGGTGATGTTTTTAAAGACATGATTCATGTTCGGAATGATGTTTAGCGTGGCACCCGGTTTTGATTTTTGCAATAACTCGGCATCCAGAACGCGAACCTGAAGGTCTTTGTCGCCGTTTATGATCAGTACAGGAACTTTTAATTTACTGATCTCTGTTTGCGGATTGTATTGCATCCAGGATTTCATGTACGGCTGAACGCTTTCCCGGAGAATCGAGGCCAGCAATGGTTTTTTAATCTCGATGGTTTCTCCTTTTTTCAGGGCGGCAAAACTCTGAACCAGTTCCTCTTTTAAAGCAGGCGTCTGGCGGGTTATCTGTTCCACAAGAATTTCATCAATCGGTCTTCCGGGACCGGCTAAAGAGATAAAAGCATCCGCTTTTGTTTTTTGGGCGGCGATCATCCCGATCAGGGAGCCTTCGCTGTGTCCGGCAAAAAGGATCTTTGAATAATGGTATTTGTTTTTCAAATAGTCAAATACAGTAACGGCATCGGCAATCATGTCGTCAAAACGCATTTCTTTTTCGTTGACAGTTCCGGCAATTATCTGGGCAATAACTCGCTTGTCGTATGTGAAAACGGCATAGTTGTCTTTGCATAAATCTTCGGCAAGATACTTTAGCGAATTGTTCCTGCCTTTCAGCTGGTTTCCGTTCCGGTTAGTCGGTCCGGAACCGGCAATAAGAATAATGAGCGTTGTTTTTTGCGGCTGACTTTTTGCCGGTGAATACAGGTCGCCTTTCAGTAATTCGTTAACCTGTAGTTCTTCCACAGCAAAAGGCTGTTGTCGGGCATAACTTTTTAAACCGGCTATAAGAAGGAAACCTGTAAGAATTATGTTTTTTATCATGTTTTAGTCTTTTATAGATATTGGAGGAGCTGTTTCATCGGTATTTTGCCCGTCATATTTGCTCGGATAAAGGATGTATAAATTGATATTTTCGATTTCACGGAATACCGTATCCTCCGGATTAATCATTGTCAGGTTCATTTCAAAATTAGGTTTATCGGATTCTCCGATTCCGATAATGTGCAGGTTGTTTTTTGATTTGGTCACTTTAAGGTATTTTGAGCTGGTGTTCAGGAAATATGAGGTTACCCATACGGTTCCGCTGCTTAATTTACCGTCAGTAATATCGGCTTGATATTCTTTTTTGCCTTTCGGATTAAAATACGTCACTTTACCGTGTAGCATACCATCCTTTTCGGAATAACTCATTTTTAGTTTGCCATTATCATAATAAACCGTTGTCTGGTAGCTCAGGGCCGCAGCATCCAACAGTGTTTTCTTATTGATCAGGATGTTTCCGGAAAAAGTACTTTGTTCTGTGAGCTGTCCGTTCTGATAGGTTGTTTTGGATGTGCTGTTTTCACTTTCTTCAATAATAGCCTGGCCGTTAAACGGTAGATCATCCTTATAGGTTACTCTGGAAATTTCTTCTCCCTTGCTGTTATAAAAAATATAATCCCCGTTAATAAGATCATCGACGTACTGCGCTTTCGTGGCGATGATCCCGTTTTTGTAAGTAGTGGTCTCCGCTAACATGCCGTTTTCATAAATGGATTTGCTGATCGGTTCTTTCGTTGAGGCGTCCAGTGTGAGTTGCTCGCCCTGTTTGATTCCGTTTGCATAATTGTCAATCTGATAGGAATAGTAACCGTCAGTGGTGATGACTTTCCCGTTATAAGGAGCTCCGTCTTTGTATTGTGTAGTATATAACGGCTTTCCGTCCTGATAAAACACTCCCGATTTGTTATAGTCGATTTCGCTTATTAACTGGTACTTGTTGCCGTTTGAAGAGATAGGGGAATTAAACGTATAAAGCTTTTCATAAAGCTGTTTTCCGTTTGCATATTTCTGAATGGATTGAATATCATCGCTGCCCTCAAAGAAAGTATAAAGGGTTCCGTTTTGTTTTATATAGTCGTATTCGCTTATTTTTTTACCCTTCTCATTATAGAAGATGCCCATTTCGGGATCATAGGTGCCATAGGTGATGTCGGATTTTATTTTTCCGTTTTTATAGTAGCTGATGTCTTTTGAGAGTCTTTCGTTTTTGTAAAAACTCACTTTTTCCGGGAGGAGTTCATCGGAAATGGTCATATTGTACACTATGGATTTGGCATAAGTTCCGCCTTTATACTCATGAGCATAGCTGATAATATCGTCATACATCGTATAAAGCATTCCGTCTGCAGGTGTATCGTAATTGCCCGGACTATAGGAATCGGAATAGGTCAGGGTACCGATGTTTTTTCCTTTTTTATCAAAAAAGACGGCCGTTTTGCCTTCAAATTTTTTAAAAGGTTTCTGGTTACTGTAATAAATAGTTTCCGAAATAATAATACCGTCTTTGTAAATACGGATAATATTGTCTGCTATTTCGGTTCCGTCTAACGGCTTGGAAGAATCAGGGTTATAACTCAGACTGCTGCTTATTTTGCCAAAACGGTCATAATTGTCGGTTGTCATTATCATTCCGTCGTCATTGTACAGATCTGTTTTCAGTAAGCTGCCGTCCGGACGGTATTTTTTTGTTTTTACAAGAGCCCCATCTTTGTATTCCGAGCAGGTTTCCACGATATCCTGATCTTTACCTTCTTCCTGATCGTCATAAAAATAATGAAGCTGTATACCGTCCAGAGGAGAGGAATAATCATATTCGTCCAGTTGTTCGGTCAGATCACCCGCTTGGGAACCATCGGGATGGTAATAGATCGTATACCGTTGGGAAGCCTTGTCCTTTACCGAATGGGATTTTACCGAACCGTTTTTATAGAAAGCGGTCACTTCGGTCACTTTTCCGTCGGCATATTTACTTACGGTGCTTAAGAAGAAAGGATAAGAGTTATAAATGGCTTCCAGACCATTTTGAATCGTATTGTCGGTCAGGGTAACATCACTGATAAGATCACCGTCTTTATTGTGTGAAATCTGCCGGACTAATTGCATACCTTCATAAAAATTTTCCTGTCTTAATTTCGGATTTTTAATGGGGTATACTTCGGAATGAAGAAACTGCCCGTCCTTAGCTTCTAAAGTGAAAGAATTATCATCTTCTTCAAACGTTATTTTCCCATTGTAAAGCATGTTGTGTTTAAAAACTGCTTCCGATTTGCTTCCGTCTTTAAGATAATAGGTTACTGTACCTTCAATAATGCCGTCTATATAATTGGCGGTTAAAGACAATTGGCCGTTTTTGGAGTAAAATTTAGCAGGGCCGTTAAAGAGTAAGCTGTTTTTTTCGGCTGTAAATCTTTCGGCTTTTTTTGTTCCGTTCCGATAATATTCCGTGGATAGAAAAGTACCGTTTTTGTCTTTCCTGTCAATTCTGAAATACTTGGCAAGTTCTTTTTGTGTTGTTTTATGATACCGATTGATCCATAAAGTGTCCTGAGAATAGGCATAACCGGATAAGAATAGTAAAGCGGCGATTATTGTTTTTTTCATGGCTGTAAAAAATTAAATTATAGTGTGAATTTACGGCTAAAAATTGGGAAACGGAAAGGAAACAGCTAAAATTAAAAGGGTGATTTTCAGGCTTTCCGGCAGGGCTGTTTCCAGACGGTTTTATCGGGGAAAAGTATAAAAAAATGCCCGCGGCTGCGGGCATTTTTTAGTCAAATTTATTTTTAAAGTAATATTTGCTGTCTAAATCATCGTCTTCCAGTTCATTATATTTTTGAGGTTTCGGTTTAGGCTTATTAGCAGCAACCTTTTTTTTCCAAAGCTCAAAATTATCTTTCGATAACTTTTTGCGAACCATTTCTGTTACTTCACTTTCAGAAATTCCAAACTCTTCTTTTAATACTTCAAAAGGTTTTCTTTCCTCCTGAGCCATAGCGACAATTCTGTCAATTGTTTCCTTGTCGAATTCTAAAACTTTACTTTTTTTCATCAGATGAAAAATTAATTCAGATAATTTTTTTTAAATGGTTAAATTCTATACTCAATATTACTAAAAAAAATAATTGAGCAATAGCAACTTTTTATTTTTTTTGAATTTTCAAAAATCAGACCAAAATACTTTTTGCTTTTGAAAAAAAGTATCAAAAAATATTTGAAATGTAAGATATGTTCGGGTTTGAGCCGTGTTTTTTGCTTTTTTTAAAATTTTAAAGGCAATGCTTTTACCGGCCTTTTGGAAGTGGAAATAAAGTTTAAAGTTGTTTTCAGAATAAAAACAGTTTTTAAAAATAAAGGCATAATGTGTTTTTGTTGCTTGATGTGTTGGTGCATTTTGTAAAATAAATAAAAAAGCACCAACTGGTGGTGCTTTTTAGTGTAAGGTATTTTTGAATCATTATTCTTTGCTAAAAATGGATTTGTACACAATTCCGGCGATAATAGCGCCTAATACCGGGGCGACAATAAACAGCCAAAGCTGACTGATGGCTTCACCACCCACAAAAACCGCCTGGCTGATACTTCTGGCAGGATTTACCGAAGTATTCGTAACCGGAATACTGATCAGGTGAATCAGCGTTAAGGCAAGACCAATCGCAATTCCGGCAAAGCCTTTCGGAGCCCGTTCATCGGTAGCGCCTAATATGACAATCAGGAAAATAAAAGTCATGACCACCTCGGTTAGAAAGGCGGCATTCATACTGTATTTTCCGGGAGAGAGCTCTCCGTAACCATTGGAGGCGAAACCTCCGATATCGCTTCCGTTACCGGTTGCGATTACATAAAGGACAGCCGCAGCTGCGATACCTCCAAGTATTTGTGCCACGATGTAAGGAACGAGTTCTTTTGCTTCAAACCGGCCGCCCATCCATAAACCTATGGAAACTGCGGGATTAAGATGTGCTCCGGAAATATGGCCCAAAGAATAAGCAATGGTGAGTACTGTAAGTCCGAATGCCAGTGCGACTCCTACGAATCCGATTCCCGCATCCGGGAAATTACAGGCTAAAACTGCGCTACCGCAACCTCCTAAAACCAACCAAAAAGTTCCGATAAATTCTGCTACAAATTTTTTCATAATAAAGGGGATTAGTTAAACAATGGGTAATAAATGCAATCATGTATAATTGTAAGACCAGTAAATAAGGATGATCTGTAAGGGCAATCGGATAAAACGCACCCATTTTGATAAGCCTAAGGAAGCCTTATCATTCAGGTACATGTATAGATTAACCGGAAATACGGCAAATAAAAGCACTATTATTCCCCAGGCAGCAAAAGATTTGGTTTCAGGAAAGCATAACAGTATGCCTGAAACGATTTCTGCAATGCCGCTGATATAGTTTAGTAATCGGGGATTCGGTAAGTAGGGAGGGATGATTTTCAGGTATAACCTTGGAACTCTGAAATGATTAATGCCTGCTATGATATAAAGCGAAGACATGAGATATAAATGCCAAGGTAAACTCATTTTCAGGTAATTAAATGATTATATCCGTTACACGAATATAATCATTTTTACAGGAAAATTCTATATTATTCCTTTTTTTTGAAAGAAATGTTCATGATCACAATCGCTAAAATTATCAGTACTATTCCTAACCATTGTGTTAAAACGACCTCTTCATTTAAGATCACAAAAGCCATCATTACCGATACCGGAAGTTCTAAGGAAGAGACAATACTTCCCAGTCCGATCCCGGTGTGCGGGAAACCGGAGTTCATTAACATTGGCGGAATAATGGTTCCGAACAGGGAAAGCACAATTCCCCATTTTAAGAAGATATCAAAGTTGTAAGGAGTGGTTTGGGTAAAAATACCAAACCCGAAAACGATAACCGCACCACCCAACAGCATGTACAGGCTTCGTTGTGCCGACGATATTTCGGTTGCCACACTGTTTGCCGTAAACATAGTCGTTGTAAAAGAAGCTGCTGCCAGCATTCCCCACATCAAACCTCGCCAGTCAAGTTCTATTTCACTGGTAAGTATGTTGGTCGCCAGTGCCGTTCCTGCCAATACAATAACAACAGAAATCACTTTTTGAAGCGATGGCAGTTTTTTGTCAATAAACATTTCCAGTAAAACACCCATCCATACTGTTTGCATTAACAGTACAATACCAATCGAAACCGGAATGTATTTTACCGCCAGATAATAAAAAACACTGGTCATGCCCAGGGATGTTCCGGCAAGCATCAGCTGTGCAATATTCTTTTTGGTCGCTTTTTTGATTACGGTACCTTTATTTTTAGATTTCTGAAAGGCATTAATAATCAGAATCCCGATGATTCCTAAGATAAATTGAGAAGAGGTAACCTCTGCAGTAGTATAGTTTTCCTGATAGGCCAGTTTTACGAATGTTGCTAACATCCCGTAACTTGTTGCACCTAATCCTACTAAAAAAACTCCTTTTAATACGTTATTTCCTGACATTTTTATTCATTTTAAAACAGCCTGCAAAGATATGGCTTAGTTATTATTTAGAACCATTAAGCGATGAAAAAAAAAGTTAATTGCTAAAATGGCATTTATTTGTGATGAAAAATAACAATCTTTTGCTGTCTTGCGGAAACAAAAAAGACTAACCTGAGTTAGTCCTTTTCTGTATGATAATGTATATCCTGATTATTCAGACCAGTATACTAAGTTCACAATGATCACACCGTTAGCATTTACCAGACTGTCTGATAAAGTTACGGTTGCCGGAGAAGTTCCGCTGAAATAACCATCGTGAGAATCGAAAGTATAAGTACCCGGAGCTAAATTGTAGAAACAGTTTTCGTCTCTTTCCGGAGTGATATAGGCATTGGTAGCATCGTTATGAGCATAATACCCGTGTAAATCTGTATAATA
This sequence comes from Flavobacterium inviolabile, assembly GCF_013389455.1. Classification (NCBI taxonomy): domain Bacteria; kingdom Pseudomonadati; phylum Bacteroidota; class Flavobacteriia; order Flavobacteriales; family Flavobacteriaceae; genus Flavobacterium; species Flavobacterium inviolabile. Next base: position 1,680,290 of record NZ_CP058278.1, read on the forward strand.
AACAGGATTTCCCAAATGATCCACTAACTGAATACAAACATTGTATGTTTTGATAGCACTGGCAATAGCGTTAATCTCAGCGATTAAATTGTCAGTAGTACTGTTTTGTAAATCCAATACATTTTTAACATTAGGGATAAGATTTAAAGCAGTATTGTTGTCGTTAGCCTGTAAGGCATCGTTAATTTGATAGGTTAAACCAATTAACAGATCGTTTAAGTTAACCAGATCGGCAGTAATCGCATTTACACCGGCAGTAGTGAAAGCATTCTGAGAAGCAATCCGTGCTTCATTTACAAAATAATCAACATCGTCAGCATTATTTTGGATGGAAGCAACCTGTACAAACATCGCATCATAAAACTGTTGTGCATTAGGTGCATTTAAAAGCACAATTTGTTTGGCTAATTGTACGGCAGCATTTTTAGCAACCGGCGTATCCTGCTTAATGTTTTCGGCCATTCCGATAGCATTGTCAAGATTTTGTTGTGCAGTAGATTGCGCAAAAGCAGTACCAGCTGTTAATGACATAAATAATGTCAGGGCATAAAAAGTAATTTTTTTCATAAAAAAGATTTAAGGTTTTGTATGCCAAATGTATGAAAAACGTCTTAAAATGATTACAAACGGTATATTATTATTGTATTAATAAAATATTATTGGTGCGTTTTGAGTGCGAATCGTGATAAAAGCAGTTGTTGATTCTATAAGCCGGCCGGCAGATTGCTTTGTATTCCAATTATCTTACTGAAAATCAAATCGTCAAAAATAAATGGTTACCGCTTTAATACTGGTCAGGAAAAACGAATCAGTAATTACAGGTTTAAACTGGATTTGTGGGGATTAAAAAAAAACGCTGTCAGGAATACTGACAGCGTTTTCACTATAAATCGAATATAATGATGCAGCTTATTTGATAAGCTCAAAATTACGTTTTACAAAAGCGGTTAACTCTTCTCCTTTTAAAAGGTTTTGAGAAAGTTTCGCTAAATCCAAAGCCTGTTTTACCAGACTTTCCTGAGCCGGTTTGTCGGTAGTATTTAAAATGGTAGTTGCCAGGTCAGAATTGGTATTGATAACCAGGTTATACATTTCCGGGAAGTTCCCCATTCCAAACATGCCGCCGCCGGTCTGGCTCATTTCTTTCATACGACGCATAAACTCCGGCTGTGTAATGATAAACGGAGCTGCTTTGCTGTCCATCGCTTCCAGCTGAACAGTATAATTCGCTTTAGGAACGATTTCCTCTAAAACGGTTTTCAGATTGTTTTGCTCTTCATCCGATAATTTCGAAATAGGCGTATCATCTTTTTTGATTAAGTTGTCAATGTGATCCGAATCTACACGGGTAAACGTCAGTTTCTCATTATCCGCTTCCAGTTTCTGAATTAAATGCGAAACAATCGGGCTGTCCATTAGCAGGACTTCATAGCCTTTTTCTTTAGCAGCATCAATATAACTGTGCTGACTGTCTTTGTTTGAAGCATACAGAATAACCAGTTTGTCATCTTTATCCGTTTGTTTCTCTTTTAAAGTTTCCTTTAATTCTTCCAGTGTGAAATATTTGTTGTCAACCGTTGGATATAAGGCAAAGGCACCTGCTTTTTCATAGAACTTAGGCTCGGAAAGCATGCCGTATTCCAGTACGATTTTAATATCGTTCCATTTTTGCTCAAAATCCTCACGGTTTTCGGTAAACAGCGATTTTAATTTATCGGCTACCTTACGGGTAATATAATTGGATATTTTCTTTACGTTACCGTCTGCCTGTAAATACGAACGGGAAACGTTCAGCGGAATATCCGGCGAATCGATAACCCCTTTCAGCATGGTTAAGAATTCCGGAACAATACCTTCCACATTATCCGTTACAAAAACCTGGTTCTGGTATAACTGGATTTTATCTTTCTGAATTTGTAAATCACCGGACATTTTCGGGAAATATAAAATACCGGTCAGGTTAAACGGATAATCCACATTCAGGTGAATGTTGAATAACGGCTCTTCAAACTGCATCGGGTACAATTCACGGTAGAAGTTTTTATAGTCTTCCTCCGTTAGATCGCTTGGCTGTTTTGTCCAGGCCGGATTCGGGTTGTTGATGATGTTGTCCACTTCAACGGTTTCCTCCTGGGCATCGTCACCTTCTCCGGTTTTGATAGTTTCGCTTCTGGTTCCGAATTTAATAGGAACCGGCATGAATTTGTTGTATTTGGTTAACAGTTCACGGATTTTGCCCTCTTCAAGAAATTCTAACGAATCTTCCGCAACATGCAGAATAATTTCGGTTCCGCGGGTTGTTTTGTCTGCAGCAACAAGTGTAAATTCCGGGCTGCCGTCGCACGTCCAGTGTGCAGCCGGTTCATCCTTGTAGGATTTGGTGATGATCTCCACTTTTTCGGCAACCATAAAAGCCGAATAGAATCCTAATCCGAAGTGACCGATAATTCCGGAATCTTTGGCAGTATCCTTGTATTTCTCAAGAAACTCTTCCGCACCCGAAAAAGCTACCTGGTTGATATACTTTTCAACCTCTTCGGCTGTCATCCCCAATCCCTGGTCGATGATGTGGATTTTCTTGTTGTCTTTGTCAATTTTTATCTCAATAACCGGATTGCCGTATTCTACTTTGGCTTCGCCAATACTGGTTAAATGTTTTAGTTTTAAAGTAGCATCCGTGGCATTTGAAACCAATTCACGAAGAAAAATCTCGTGGTCGCTGTATAAAAATTTCTTAATTAAAGGAAAGATGTTTTCAACCGAGACATTAATTTTTCCTGTAGTCATATTCAGAATATATTTTTGATGTTAAACTTTTCCGGTATTTATACAAATTAAGTACCAAATCTGGTGAAAGTGACAAAATGACGGTTATGTTAAAATTTCAGGAAAAATTATCATTCAAAATTTAACAAATTAATTCTGTAGGTAGTATATTTGTGTTAACATTTTAAAGCGCTATATATGAAAAAATTAATTTTTTTGAGTGCACTTACATTGATGTTATTTTCATGTAAGTCAACGTCAGTGACCAACACGAAGTTAGACAGAACTTCTCAGGTTGCAATCAAAGGTAACTGGGTGTTAAGCTCTGTTAGTTATCCCGGTTCGGAATACATCAAGGTTACTTCTTTCCAAATAGCCGATTCAAAGTGCTTTGAAGGTAGCAGCTGGAAATTTATTTCGAATAACAACAAAGGGAACATGGCTTTCGAACAGGCAAATTGCCCTGCATTCAGTTCTGCATTTACATGGTTTGTAAATAAAGAAGGAGAGTTTGTTTTGAAACTTCTTGACGCCGGAGAAAAAGCGAAAAAAGTAAAAGAAGGTTATGTATTAAGAATCGCGAATCAGTCGGAAACTTCTTTCCAGTTGATTGATAAAATTAACGTTGGCGGTAAATTGACAGATGTGGTATATCAATTTGAAAAAACAAACTAAAAAGCAGTAGTATATGAAAAAGATCGTAATATTTACATTAGCAACAGTATTCACGTTAACCTCGGTATTAACGAGTTGTGAAGCAGTAAAAAATACTAATAATACTCAAAAAGGAGCAGGAATCGGTGCCGTAGCCGGTGCTGTTTTAGGAGGGGTATTGGGAAATAACCTTGGAAAAGGAGGAAACGGTGCTTTAGGAGCTGTTTTAGGTGGTGTTGTTGGAGGTGTTGCCGGTGGTGTTATCGGTAATAAAATGGACAAACAGGCCCGTGAGATCGAACAGGCTGTTCCGGGTGCTGAGGTAGAAAGAGTAGGAGAAGGTATTAAACTGGTTTTAGGTGAAAATGCTGTTCGTTTTGATACCAACAAATCAACATTAACAGCGGCTGCAAAAGCAAACTTAGACAAATTGGTACCGGTATTCCAAAACTATTCGGATACGGATATCGTAATCTACGGATATACTGATAATACAGGTAAAGCAGAATACAACCTGAACTTGTCAGAACAAAGAGCTGCTTCTGTAAAAGCATACTTGGCGACAAAAGGTTTATCCGGAAACCGTTTCAAAACAACCGGAATGGGTATTGCTGATCCGATTGCAACAAATGATACTCCGGACGGAAGAAGCAAAAACCGTCGTGTAGAGTTTGCAATTACAGCTAACGAGAAAATGGTTCAGGATGCTAAAAAAGAAGCAGGAAACTAATTCTTATCCTTATTGATATTCAAAAAAGACCACCGATCAGGTGGTCTTTTTTTTTGAAAGAACTTTAACAAATATTTTGTTTATTTTTTTGATTACGGGATAAAACGCTTTGTAACTTTACAAAACCTTAAAACATTTTTTATTATGGCGATGACGAAGAGAGCGGCCGGAAAAAAAGAAACCATTACAGAAGAAACGATTATTTCCACCTACATGAATCAGGTTCTGGAAAAACATCAGGAACCGGCAAGTGTGTTTCACTTTTGTAAAGAAAGCAAAATGGAAGAAACACTTTTTTATAGTTTTTTCCCTTCTTTAGACGGTTTGAAAGAAGCAATATGGATAAAGCTATTTGAAAATGCCGTTAGCGGACTTAAAAATGAGGAAGCTTTTGAAACCTACTCGAACAGGAATAAACTACTGTCACTATATTTTACCTTTTTTGAAATACTCACGCTAAACAGGAGCTATGTTTATTTTGTACTGAAAGAAAATAAACAGGGATTGCAGAATTTAAAGCAATTGCGAAAATTGCGCAACCGTTTCAAAAAATTCATTCAGGAAGAAATTCAGACTACAGTCACAGACAAACATGAGAAAATAGATAAAATAGCCAAACCTGTTTTATCCGAAGCAGCATGGGTTCAGTTTCTGTTTATCCTGAAATTCTGGGTTGAAGATACTTCCATAGGGTTTGAAAAAACCGATATTATGATTGAAAAGTCCGTAAAAGCAACTTTTGATATTCTGGACACCACACCTCTGGAAAGCCTTTTCGATTTGGGGAAATTTGTCTGGAAGGAGCGCTTCAATTAGTAGGAACGAAAATAAAAAGCCATGAAAACGTTAAATAAAATCCCGACCAATAAAATTGAACGGGCAGGAGAGCTTGTGAAAACCGGTCTCAAAGTCGGAGGAAACTATCTGGCCTATTACGGCGAAAAAATGGTCAATCCTTCGCTGACAAAAGACAAGCTGAACGAAAACAATGCGGAAGATATTTATGACGGGTTGAAAAACCTGAAAGGAAGCGCCTTAAAAGTAGCGCAAATGCTCAGCATGGAAAAGAATATCATGCCCAAAGCATACGTGGAGAAATTCTCTTTGGCACAATTTTCCGTTCCGCCCTTATCAGCACCGCTGGTTCGGAAAACCTTTAAACGGTATTTAGGACATTATCCGGAAGCAATTTACGACAGCTTTACACCGGATTCCGTTAACGCGGCAAGTATCGGACAGGTACATAAGGCTACTAAAAACGGAAAACAGCTGGCTGTAAAAATCCAGTATCCGGGTGTTGCCGATAGCATCAGTTCCGATCTGGCAATTGTAAAGCCGTTTGCGATTAAAATGTTCAACCTGCAGGGAAAAGATTCCGATAAATATTTCAAAGAAGTAGAACACAAACTGCTGGAAGAAACAGATTATAAACTGGAATTAAAACAGGGAATAGCGATAGCAAAAGCCTGTGAAAAAATAAAAAACCTCAGATTTCCGGTTTACTATCCGGAATGGTCTTCCGAGAAGATCATTACAATGGACTGGATGGAAGGGGAGCACCTTTCGGAATTTGCTGCCCGAAACAACGATCCGGAAACGGGTGACCGCATCGGACAGGCACTCTGGGATTTCTATATGTTTCAGATGCACCATTTAAAACAGGTACATGCCGATCCGCATCCGGGGAATTTCCTAATCGATAAAGAGACCAACCTGATTGCAATCGATTTCGGATGCATCAAACACGTACCGGAAGAATTTTATGTGCCGTATTTCGAATTGGCGCGGCCGGAAGTTATTGACGATCCGAAACTGTTCCGGGAAAAACTGTTTGAACTGGAAATCCTGCGAACAGATGATACGCCAAAAGAAATTGAATATTTCTCCGGTTTGTTCCATCAGCTGCTGAGTTTGTTTACCCAGCCGTTCCACGGGGATTATTTTGATTTTTCCGATGAGGTGTTTTTTGAAAATATTGCCAGAATGGGTGAAGAGTTCTCTAAAGATACTCAATTGCGCAAGATGAACGGCAACCGTGGTTCCCAGCACTTTTTATATATCAACCGTACTTTTTTCGGATTGTATAATTTGCTGCACGACCTGAAAGCCCGCATCAACACCCGGAATTTCGAACAATATATTCCGCAGTAAACGCCCAAAACATCAAGAATAAGCGAATGGCAAAATTGGATGCGTTTCCGTATGCAGAAACTTTGTAATTTTGTGTCTTTAAAAATTAAGAATGCTTCACGTTAAAAATATATCTTTTGGTTATCATGAAAAAACGATAATCAAAAACATTGAATTTACAATAAAAAAAGGACAAAATATAGCCGTTATAGGCGAAAGCGGTTGTGGTAAGAGTACGCTTCTGAAATTGATTTACGGATTGTATGATTTGGATGAAGGACAGATTTTCTGGAACGATACGGAAGTATTAGGTCCGAAATTCCATCTGGTGCCCGGCATGCCGTTTATGAAGTACCTGGCGCAGGATTTTGATTTGATGCCGTATGTTACCGTAGCCGAAAATGTGGGTAAGTTTTTATCAAATTTTTACCCGGAACAAAAAAAACAGCGCATTCAGGAATTGCTGGAGATTGTAGAAATGACCGAATATGCGAATGTAAAAGCAAAATTTCTGAGCGGCGGACAGCAGCAACGTGTCGCGCTGGCAAGAGTGCTTGCACTGGAACCGGAAGTATTGCTGCTGGATGAACCATTCAGCCATATTGACAATTTCCGGAAAAATGCGTTGCGCCGTAACCTTTTTGCCTACCTGAAAGCCAAAGGAGTGACCTGTATTATTGCTACACACGACAGTACGGATGCTTTGTCTTTTGCAGACGAAACCTTTGTGTTGTTTGACGGTAAGATCGTAGATAAAGGATTGTCGGCCGATATTTATAACAATCCGGTGAATAAATATGTTGCCTCCCTTTTTGGGGAAGTAAACGAACTGAAACTTTCGGATATTACGGTTGTGGATGCCGGGGACGATGAACTGCTGCTGTTGTATCCGCATCAGCTGCGGGTTGTTGAGAACGGGATGATGAAAGTCACAGCAAAACAATCCTATTATAAAGGAAGTCACTACCTGATAAAAGCGGTATTCAACAGAAAAGTAATTTTCTTTGAACATGAAACCGCTTTAGCAATGAACGAGGAAGTGACATTGATGATAAGTTAAAAAAAACAGACATTATGCCAAAAGAAGATGTTTTAATGCGGCAAATCAGCGAACTGGGTTTTGCCTTAAGAAGATTGATGGAGCGGATGAAAGGCGGAAAAGGCGGCGGTGGCGGTATTTCACAAAGCAGTCTGGCCGACAATGTGGCACTGAAAGAGGAACTGGGATTGGACTGGCAGGAGTTTTTAGACCTTGATGCCGATCAACTGATTCCGTTCCTGTTAGAAAATCCCGGCTTTTCGGCCGAAAATATGGAACTCTTTGCCGACTATCTGGTACAAACCGGAAAAGAAGGCTACCACAAACAAAACCTGTATGCAAAAGCACTGCTTATTTATACCCATGTAGACAAAGAAACGGCTACCTTTTCTATGGAAAGAAGCGGGAAAATACAAAGGATAAAACAAGAATCAGCATCATAAAAAAATCCCCTGAACACTGTTCAGGGGATTTTTTTTATTTAGTTTTTAAGATACTTTTCCAGGAACTGATCCTGTTCCCAAAGCAAATGCAGTATGTTTTCTTTTGCTGCATAACCGTGGGATTCTTTTGGAAGGATAACCATTCTTGCCGGTGCTCCCAATCCTTTTAAAGCCTGGAAATAACGCTCCGTCTGTAAAGTAAAGGTTCCCGGATTATTGTCGGCTTCTCCATGCACTAACAATAGCGGTGTTTTCATTTTGTCCGCATTCATAAACGGTGACATTCCGTTGTAAATAGCCGGAACTTCCCAGTAATTACGTTGCTCGCTCTGGAATCCGAAAGGAGTTAGTGTTCTGTTGTAGGCACCGCTTCGGGCAATTCCGCAGGCAAACAAATTAGAGTGGGTTAATAAATTGGCAGTCATAAAAGCACCATAAGAGTGTCCGCCAACCGCTACTTTTTTACGGTTGATATAACCCAGTTTGTCTACTGCATCTATAGCTGCTTCGGCATTGGCAACCAATTGCGGGATAAAAGTGTCGTTTGGTTCTGTCGTTCCTTCTCCGATGATCGGGAAAGCAGCATCATCCAGCACAGCATAACCTTTGGTTACCCAGTACACAAAAGAACCGTAGTTAGGGAAAGTAAACTCATTCGGGTTGGATGAGGTTTGTCCGGCACTGTTCTTGTCTTTATACTCTGTAGGGTATGCCCAGATTAAAAGCGGTAATTTTTCTTTTTTAGCATTTCGGTCATATCCTGCCGGTAAGTATAACGTTCCGGAAAGTTCAACACCGTCTTTTCGTTTGTATTTGATAACCTCTTTGTAAACATTTTTAATGCTTTCAAACGGATTTTTAAAATCGGTTATCTGGGTTAACTGGTTTTTCTTTTTAAAATTACGGAAGTAGTAATTCGGATATTCGCTTTTTGACTGAATCTGTATTAAAGCATCGCCTTTTTTGAAATCTTCAATAGAGAAAATACGCTCCATTTTATCGGTATAAGCCGACTGATAAAGACGTTTTGTTTTTAAGGTTTTAATATTGAACTCGTCAATAAAAGGGAATTGCCCGTTTTTGGTATAACCGTCACCAATTAAAAAAGCATTGTCGTTCTCTAACGCCAGAACCTGTTTGCCGTAGCTGTTTTTTACCGTTTCAAAATTTCCCGGATCCGAATAAATATCCTGAGAATTTCTGTCGGAGATAACTTTAGGCGTTTCCGACGGATTCGACGGATTGATCAGGTAAGTTTTAACATTACGGGTATCGTACCAGCTGTCGGAAACAATGGCGATCTTATCGTTACCCCAGGTAATGCCGTCAAAACGCTGTTGTGTTTTTACCAGAGAAGTTGGATTGGCGGTAAAAGGTGCCGGCCATAAAAACACTTCATCGCGGTAAGCCACTTTGTTTTCCGGATTTCCTTCATCAAGAGCTTCTGCGAAATACAAGGTAGCCGGAGCATCATTTCTCCAGCTCATGCTTCTTTTTCCTTTGCGTACTGCCATAAAACCTTTTGGCATGATCTCCGTTAAAGGCACTTCGTTCACAACTTTGATCTCTTTTCCGGTTTTGTCATAAACAACTGTTTTTTGAGGGAAACGGTTTAACGGAACAATATAGGAAAACGGCTTTTGCAGGGTGGTTAACATTACATAATTCCCGTCAGGAGAGAAACTCTCTCCGGCATACATATCTGCCGGTTTAAACAACGAAGCTGTTCCGTCCAGGTTTACTTTGTATAGTTCAGACGTTACAATATTTTCAAAATTAGCCTCGTCTGTTCTGTTCTTTAATAAATCCTGGTAGGTTCTATTTTGAGAAACCTTACCTTCACTATTGGAAACAATAGGACCATTTGGCAGGTCTTTTTTGGCATCAATTAAAGCCGGTCTGTTTTTAGGAAGCATCTTTACAATAAGACTCTGTCCGTCTTTAAACCAGCTAAACGGACTGCCGATATTGGCATTGATCGTTGCAGTGGTAAGCTTACTCGCTTTTGCCGAAGCAATATCCAGGATCCATAATTCTATTCCGGTTGCAGTAGTATGGGCAAAGGCGATTTTTTTCTCATCCGGTGACCATGCCAGGCTGCTGATTCTCGGATTTTGCGGTAAGCCCTGAACCTGAACCTCGTTTTTGTCTTTCACCCTGCGCACTTTCAGGTTGTTGGTATAGGTAACCGAACTGGAAATGTTGGTGATCGGATTGATGCGCAAACCGCCCAAACGGAGTTCTTCCTGATTCAGGTCTTCAAGATTTTTATAGGTGTTTCTGTAGCTTAACAGCATCCATTCTTTTTTGGTATCCATGATTACCGATGGTGCTCTTTCAAAATCGGCCAGTTGCAAAATACTTGCCGAAGGCTTTTGATACGTAACGTTTTCCTGTGCAATAAGCGATGAGGTGCCCAGCAGCAGGAATAATACGGATTTGTAAATTAGCTTCATAAAATTGTTAAGGGATTAAATAGATATTAATGCGTTCACAGTTGATTCTGAAATTATAGGTCGAATATACTGTTTACATGTTACAAAAAAGCTTTAAGTTTTGTTAAAAGAAATCCGGCTGTCCGGGAGGCTGTTTGTGATAATTGAAAAAATGCTTCGGAATAGTCGTAGTTTTTTTTATAATGTGTAAATTTGCATCCCTGTTTTTAATAAAAAAATAAAAATAATGCATCAATCAAAGATTTCAGGATTAGGTTATTACGTTCCCGAAAATGTAGTGACTAATGACGATTTGTCAAAAATAATGGATACCAATGACGAGTGGATACAGGAGCGAACCGGTATTCAGGAAAGACGTCATGTGATCAAAGGAGAGGATACCACAACAACCATGGGAGTGAAGGCGGCAAAAATTGCCATTGAACGCTCCGGAGTGGCTAAAGAAGATATTGATTTTGTTGTTTTTGCAACCTTAAGTCCTGATTATTATTTTCCGGGACCGGGTGTTGCCGTTCAACGTGATTTAGGATTGCGGACGGTTGGTGCGCTGGATGTTAGAAACCAGTGTTCCGGATTTGTATATGCGCTTTCGGTTGCCGATCAGTTTATCAAAACAGGCATGTATAAAAATATTCTGGTTATCGGTTCCGAAGTACATTCTACCGGATTGGACATGACAACCAGAGGCCGCGGTGTTTCCGTTATTTTTGGTGACGGAGCCGGAGCAGCCGTATTGAGCAGAACTGACGAACCGGGTAAAGGAATTTTATCAACACACCTGCATTCGGAAGGCGAACATGCCGATGAATTAGTGTTGAAGGCACCGGGAATGGGAAAACGCTGGGTTTCGGATATTATAGCCGATAACGACCCGAATGACGAAAGCTACTATCCGTATATGAACGGGCAGTTTGTCTTTAAAAATGCGGTGGTACGTTTTAGTGAGGTCATCATGGAAGGACTTCAGGCAAACAATTTACAGGTTTCCGATATCGATATGTTAATTCCGCACCAGGCAAATCTCAGGATTTCGCAATTCATTCAGCAGAAATTCAAGCTAACAGACGACCAGGTGTATAACAACATCCAGAAATACGGTAACACTACTGCTGCTTCTATTCCGATTGCTTTAACGGAAGCGTGGGAGCAGGGGAAAATTAAAGAAGGCGATACGGTAGTACTGGCCGCTTTCGGAAGCGGATTTACCTGGGCGAGTGCCGTTATAAAATGGTAAACGCTTAAAATTCTGAATGTTAATTTTTTGAATGTAAAGAAAATGTTGTAAATTTCGTACTGATGCTTTCGTGAATTGTTTCACTAAAACCGGGTACGATGAATCATAAAACCATTCATAACAAAGGGCAGGCCAGATTGTTTGAGAACAAATACCTGGAAATGCTCACGAAAACACATCCCGCAGTAATCTGGGGTATGTACATCCCGATACTGGGATATTTATTGTTTATGGCACATACAAAATTTGCTATAGAAGTCCGGAATGTCATTTATCTGTTTTTTGCAGGAATGATATTCTGGACTTTTTTTGAATATATAGCCCACCGGTATTTGTTTCACTTTATTACCGATAATCCGAAGCTAAAAAAGATCGCCTACGTTCTTCACGGCAATCATCACGATTATCCCCGGGATCGGGAACGGCTGTTCATGCCGCCGGTACCCAGCCTGATCCTGGCCGCCACATTATTCGGATTGCATTACCTGTTTCTCAGGGATTACACCTGGGCATTCTTTCCCGGATTTATGTTTGGTTATCTGCTGTATGCTTCCATGCATTATGCCATTCATGCCTTTGCGCCGCCTTTTAAGTTTATGAAGCCTTTGTGGCGGAACCATCACTTGCATCACTACAAGGATGAACAATTGGGATTTGGCGTCAGTAATACCTTTTGGGACCGGGTGTTCGGAACGATGTTCGATTTAACCAAAACAAAAGAAGATCCCGAAAAAACCAAAGCCCTTTTGTTTGAAAAGAAAAAGCCATAAAAAAACCTCGAAGCTTTTTTACTTCGAGGTCTTCCAAATAAATATAATAAAAATCAAAAACTCAGATTAGAATAAACCGCCACCGGCTTGTTTGGTATTGTCTTCACGTTGTTTACGCTGTAAAGCTCTGTTCTTGCCACCACCAAACATATAGTTGAATCCTACAAATAGCGACTGGCTTTCCCAACGGAATTCCCCTTCACCCGGATAAGGGTTCTGGCTTTCAAAACCGTATTTCATAGTTCTGAAGATATCGTTGAAACGCAAGCTCAAAGAAGCTTTGTTTTCCCAGAAGCTGTAACGGCTTCCGGCATCAATTTTATACATGGCTTTGCTGTTTGCCTGTACGCCGTCTACCGGACCTCTGTAGAATCCGAATAAAGAGAAACGTAAACTTTTTGTAGCCTTGAAGTTGTTGTTCAATCGGGCATTAAAAGCAGCAGCATTAATTTGTTTTAACGTATAGTCAAAATCACCGGTTACATCATTTTTAATCGCTACAACACCTTTCTGACGAATGTTCGAGAAATCAACACTTGGCTGAACATCCCACCAGGAAGTGAACTTGTAATTAGCCGAAACCTCAAATCCGTAAGCATTGTTTTTATCAAAGTTCGTGTAGCTCATGATAATCTTTTTCGTTTCCGGATCGGCATTCGGGTCCGGATAGAATGTACGGGTGATCTCATCACTGATGTCGCGGTAATAGATCCCGGCAGTAACCGTTCCCTTTTTAAGCGTTCTGGTGTAATTCACCTCGATAGAGTTGGTAAACTGTGGTACTAATTCCGGATTACCGATAGAAGTAACTCTTGGGGTACTAAACTCTCTGATAGGTTTTGTCTGCTCCACACTTGGGCGGTCAACACGACGGCTCATGCTCAACTGGAACTGGTTTTTCTCTGTTGGTGTATACGTAAAGTAAGCCGACGGATATACCGTTATATAGTCGTTTTTAAAGGGTGCATTTTGATTGTTCTGAACGTAATCAGCCTGAACTTTATAACTTTCCAAACGGGCACCAAGCTGGTAGCTGATCTTTTTAAAACGCTGACCAAAAGTGGTGTAGAAAGAGTAAATGTCCACATCATAATTGAATTTAGCGTTTGGTGTGTTGAAACGACTGGTCAGGTAATCGTTGTCAGTTCGCATCAATCGGGCTTCAGCACCTATTTCTAAAGTCGATTTTTTATCCAGTGGATTTACATAATCCACATTGATAATCGTACTGTTTCGGGTATCTTTAATGTGATCGCCGTATGGCGTTAAACCACCACCTACAGGGTTAAAAGATGCATCCTGAGTGTTTTTGGTATTGTTGTAGTTGGCTTCAATGTCCAGCGTGTGTCCTTCTTTGGCAAATAAATGTTTAAAAGCTAAGTTGTAAGCACTGTTCACATTGTCCGTATCATAAATATCCTTTTGTGAAATATTGTTGGCACTGTTCGGGAAATATAAGTCGGTATTTACGTTTCCTAAACCGGAGGTGAAACTCTGGTTGGTATAGGCCGAAATCGTGTTTTTATCATCGATATAAAAATCCATTCCCGCTTTAAACATGTGAGTTTTGTTGTCGTTAACAATATCGAATAACTGTAAAGAATTGTCATCAAATTGCTTGATCTCTCCTTTGTTTAAACGATCTCCCAAAGTGTTGCCATACGTACCGAAAAAGTTTACTTTCCCTTTACGGTAGTTCATATCGATAGTATTGTTGAATTTAGGAACATCGGCAAAGGTAATTCCGGTATTGAAATTTGCGTTAAATCCGTCATTGGAGTTTTTATGCAGGACAATGTTGATAATTCCCGACATCCCTTCCGGATTGTATTTGGCCGAAGGATTCGTGATTAACTCGATCTTTTTGATTGAAGTCGAAGGGATCTGTTTTAATAGTTGCGAAGCATCCATATTGGTTGGTTTTCCGTCTACCAATACTCTCACGTTTTCATTACCGCGAAGCGATATTTTTCCATCCTGATCCACATTTACAGACGGAATATTGCTCATAATTTCAGAAGCAGTTGCTCCGGCTGTTGTTAAATCACGGCCTACATTAATAACTTTTCGGTCAATTTTCTGTTCAATCGTAGAACGTTCTGCTACTACGGTAACACCTTCCAGCTGTTTGGCTTCCGGTTCGAAAGCAATAGTGCCCAAAGCAGCGGTTTTGGCATCGGCAGTAATCGAAAAAGTTTTCGTTAAGGTTTTATAACCCATATACTGGATCTCTAAGGTATAATTTTTAGGAGCCAGGTTGGTGATGTTAAAAGAACCGTTGTCTTCTGTAATACCACCGGTTATTACTTTGTTGTCTTCTTTAATGGCAATCGTTGCATACGATATGGGTTCCTTGGTGGCTTTGTCGACCACCTTACCCGTGACATTTCCGGGATTTTGAGCGTATAAATTACCAATTGCGGTAAGCATACAGATTAAGAATAGTTTTAGTTTCATGTCTGATTTGTTTTTTATTGATGTTTGTTGCTGTTGCAAATGTATGGCTTTTTAAGCTAATTTGTATAACAAGGTACTGTTTTATGCAAAATTTAACGAAAAATAAAGACTTCGCTAACGAAGAACCACTATGAATAGACAGAAAAAGGGGTGTTTTGTTACAAAAAATTTCAAAAAAAAGTTTCAATGTGAAATAAAAAATGTAACTGATTGGCTGTCAAAGGATATTTTTATTATTTTCAAATTTACAAATTGCTGAATTAAGCTTATCTTTGCACCCTTAAAAATAAATCACCATGACATTATCACAAATTCTTACGCCCCAGATACAAAAAGCGGTTCAGGCTTTATTTGATGTTACACTCGAAAAAGTTGAGTTTCAGGTAACACGCAGGGAGTTTGAAGGCGATATTACAATGGTAATTTTCCCGCTTTTAAAAGTAATCAAAAGCAATCCTGCAGAACTGGGAAGCAAAATAGGACAATATCTGGTAGACAATACTTCGGAAGTACAGGCTTTTAATGTGGTTTCCGGATTTTTGAATATCGTTATTGCCGATGCATATTACCTGGATTTCTTCGGGAAAATAAAAAACAACGAACAATATGGCTTTGTAACACCTAAAGAAGGTGAAAAAGCAATAATGGTGGAATACTCTTCACCCAATACGAACAAACCGTTACACTTGGGACACGTTCGTAACAACCTGTTGGGTTTTGCGGTTGCTGAAATTTTAAAAGCTTCCGGAAAAAAAGTTTACAAAACACAGATCATTAACGACAGAGGGATCCATATTTGTAAATCCATGATTGCCTGGCAGAAATTCGGACAGGATCAGACTCCGGAAACTACCGGATTAAAAGGAGACAAACTGGTTGGAAACTTTTATGTGACTTTTGATAAAGAATACAAAAATCAGATCAACGATTTGATGGCTCAGGGTAAAACAGAAGAAGAAGCAAAAAAACAGGCTCCAATTATTATTGAAGCTCAGGAAATGCTTCGCAAATGGGAAGCGGGTGATGCAGAAGTTGTAGCCTTGTGGAAAAAAATGAACCAGTGGGTTTATGACGGTTTTGCAGTTACCTATAAAAACCTGGGTGTGAATTTCGATAAAGAATACTACGAAAGCAATACCTATTTATTAGGGAAAGAAGTCGTACAGTTTGGATTGGAAAAAGGCATCTTTGAAAAAGATCCGGACGGTTCCGTCTGGATTGACCTTACAGCAGACGGACTGGACCGAAAAATCGTATTGCGATCAGACGGAACGGCGGTGTACATGACACAGGATATCGGAACGGCTATTCAGCGTGTGAAAGACTTCCCGGATGTAGGAGGAATGGTATATACTGTAGGTAACGAACAGGATTATCACTTTAAAGTGTTGTTCCTGATTCTTAAAAAACTGGGCTTTGACTGGGCGGAAAGCCTGTACCACTTATCATACGGTATGGTGGAATTGCCTACCGGAAAAATGAAATCGCGTGAAGGAACCGTTGTAGATGCCGATGAATTAATGGAAGAAATGACGGCAACAGCAAAAGCCATTTCGGAAGAATTAGGAAAACTGGACGGTTATACGGATGCTGAAAAAGCAGAATTATATAAAGTTATCGGATTGGGGGCATTAAAATATTTTATGCTGAAAGTGGATCCTAAAAAAGGAATGATGTTCAATCCGGAAGAAACGGTAGATTTTGCCGGAAACACAGGACCGTTCATACAATATACCTATGCCAGAATCCAGTCGATATTGCGAAAAGCAGATTTCGACCTTTCCGGTACGACCATAACAGTATTGCACGAAAAAGAAAAAGAACTGCTAAAACAAGTTGAACTCTATCCGGAAATAATTCAGAATGCGGCGGCCAACCATAGTCCGGCGTTAATTGCGAATTATACATACGACCTGGTAAAAGAATACAACTCTTTCTATCAGACCGTTTCCATTTTAGGAGAAGAAGACTTAGACAAAAAAGTGTTCAGAGTACAATTATCCAAGAAAGTTGGAGAAACCATAAAGTCTGCTTTCGGACTTTTAGGGATCAGTGTGCCCGAGAGAATGTAATTCAGGATAAACGTTTAAAATAAAGAAGCGGTGAATCAGCCAAAATCATATTTTTTTCAATCGCTCACTATCATAGCCATTTCGATAGTAGCTTTTATTGCTTTCAAATCCTTTCTGCCAAAGAAACTCTTTACGGAAAAACCCGGAAGCTCCAAAAATGTGGTCATCGACAGTATGCTTTTGGAAGCTATTGAAAAAGATGCGCATCAAAATGAAGAAGATACTATCTCTATGCAGCCCATTAAATTTCAGGCTGTTGACGGTATCGTGTTTCCAACCGAAACATTCCAGGATTACAAAGGATTCCAGCATTTGGTTAACTTCTTTGAAAAACTATTCCAGCTGGAAACCAATCAGCAGGGAAATGTGCGTATTGCTTACTTTGGCGATTCCATGACCGATGGCGATATGATCGTACAGGATTTCAGAAGCAACTTCCAGACCCGTTTTGGCGGTAATGGAGTTGGCTTTGTAAACATCACTTCCGAATCGGCAGCATCCAGAGGATCCATCAAACACGAATTTTCGACCAACTGGAAAACGCAGTCCTATTTGAATATCAAACACCCGAAAAGTCCTTTCGGCGTAAACGGACACGTTTTCTTTGCTAACGATACTGCCCATGTGGAATGGGTGAAGTATAAAGCCAGTAATCTGAAAAACCTTTCGGAACTGTATAATCCAACCCTTTTTTACGGTCGATCCGGAAACAAAGAAGGAAAGATCGCTTATAAAGTTGGCAACGATACGATTTACAAAAAACTGAACCCGTCGCGATTGGTCAACACCATGACTATCGGGAATACAACAAAGAGTTTAAAAGTCGATTTCGTAAAAGCGGACTCCATTCCGGTTTATGGCTTCAATTTTGACGATGGTAAAGGCGTACATGTCGATAACTTTTCAAACAGAGGAAACTCCGGTTTGCCTATCACTACTTTCAATACCGATGTTATGCGTCAGTTCCAGGAAAAACTGGGATATGACCTGATCGTATTGCATTACGGAACCAATGTACTGAACTACGGTTCTTACAATTACGGTTGGTACGAACGCAAAATGAACGCGGTGGTAAATCATTTAAAAGAATGCTTCCCGGGTGTTGCGATTCTGATCGTATCCACAGCCGACAAGTCGACCAAATACGACCTGGAAATGAAAACCGATTCGGCAGTAGTGCCGCTAACGGTTGCCCAGAAAAAATATGCGGTTCAGTCGGAAGCCGGTTTTATCAACCTGTATACGCTGATGGGCGGTGACGGTTCGATGGTGAAATGGGTGGAAGAAGTTCCGGCTGCGGCCAATAAAGATTATACACACTTCAATCACAGAGGTGCTAAAAAAATATCCGATTTAATTTATAACCAGATCAGTCAGGGATACGAACAGTACAAAAAACTGAGAGCCAAAAGAAAAGCTCCGGTGGCGAAGCCGTTAGTAAAGAAAGACAGCGTTATGGTGAAAAAAGATACCACTCATGTTGAATAAACTTTGTTTTGTACTGCTGTACCTGTTTTTTACCGGTCCCGCTGCTGCACAGGTAGTCGATTCTACGGAAGTAGTACTCGATACGCTGATGGTTGAAGAACCGGTGGTTTACGGCGAAAATGCAATCGCGAATCAGAAAGCACTGCAAAAGTTTTTTGACAAACTGTACCAGCTGGAAACAACCAAAACCGGAAAAGTAAATATTGTCCATATTGGCGATTCCCATATTCAGGCCGACTTGTTTACCGGTGTGATCCGCAAAGCATTGCAGGACAAATTTGGAAATGCCGGACTGGGATTCTCTTTTCCGTATAACCTGGCTAAAACAAACGGAAGTTATTATGTGCGGTATTCGTCAAACGAATCATGGAACAGCTACCGGAATATTTACCCGGTAAACGGTGCTCCGGTGGGATTAAGCGGAATCGGACTGACAACCAGGGCCAAGGACTTTGCAATCGAGATTAATGTAAAAGATCCGGCTTACGAATTCAATACCTTAAAAATTGTTACCCCGCAGAAACAAAACCTGTTTGATGTGGCTACCAGTTCCAAAACAATAGTGCTGGAATCCAACGTCCCTAAAAAAATCAACCACAAGATTAAAAAAGGCGAAGCGATTTCCATTATAGCCGATAAATACAATGTGTCCGTTGCCGAGATCAAACGTGCCAACGGTCTGAAAAATAATAACATTCGTGCCGGAAAAGTATTGCGGATCCCTACGAATGAAATGCAGAAAAAAAGCATCAAACGCTCCGAATTTATTCCGTTGTCGCTAACGGAAGAAGCCAATGCGTTTAGTTATACTTCGGAAGAGGCCATAAAAAAAATATACCTGCTGCCCAATAAAAAAGCATCGCAGTTTGCTTTAAACGGACTGGTATTCGGGAAAAATACACCCGGAGTAATCTATAGCAGTATTGGTGTTAACGGTGCTAAATTCTCCGACTATAACAAATACCCGCTGTTCTTTGAACAGGTTCCGGTATTGCAGCCCGATCTTTTGGTCGTGTCGCTGGGAACGAATGAAACGTTCGATAAAATGGAAATGCCTGCCTATATGAGTCAGCTGAACCAGTTTATTGAAAACATCAGACAGAAAAATCCTGATGTTGAAATTTTAGTCATGACACCGCCTCCGTCATTATTATACAGACGTTCGTTAAATACGTATGCTGCGGATTATGCTAAAGAAATCAATGTGCAGGCAGAAATGCGGAACCATGCTTCCTGGGATTTGTTTTCCATTTTCGGAGGATTGTATGGTGTGAACAAAAATTACAGACAAGGATTAATGGCAGGAGATAAAGTGCATTATTCCAAAGCCGGATATGAAAAACAAGGCACGCTTTTCACAGAAGCCTTATTGCAAGCCTACGAGAGTTATAAATTAAGTACGAAAAATTGATTACGTTTTTGAATATGCAAGATTGGTTCGCCCAAAATATAACGTCGCTTTTCACCAGCCTTACTGCCGAAACAGTAAAAAATTGGTTTATTTACAATCCTAAAGAACCGTTGTTATTCAATACCGGTTTGTTCCTGGGACTGTTTTTGGTTTTTTACAGTGTGTATATCCTGACCCGGAAAACATTCCACCTGAGACTGGTTTACGTGATCTGTTTCTCCCTGTTTTTCTATTATAAATCCAGCGGTATCTACTTCCTGTTACTGCTTGCTTCTTCTGTAGTGGACTATAACCTGGGAAATATATTGCACCGGGAGAGCAGGGTACTGACTAAAAAGCTCTACCTGGCATTCAGTGTGATTCTGAACCTGAGTTTCTTGGGGTATTTCAAATACACGAACTTTATTATTGAAAACTATAACGCCCTTTCCGGCGGACATCTGGATTTTCAGAAAATCATTTTACCGGTAGGTATTTCGTTTTATACCTTTCAGTCAATCAGTTATATCATAGAAGTATACCGTAAGGAAATCGAGCCGACCAAGAGCTATATCGATTACCTCTTTTTCGTGTCCTTCTTTCCGCAATTAGTTGCCGGACCGATCGTTCGTGCCAAAGACTTTTTGCCGCAGATCTACCAGAAACTAAATCTGACCAAAGACGATGTCAACAGGGCTTTACTGTTAATCATTGGCGGATTGGTTAAAAAAACGGTTATTTCCGATTATATCTCGATCAACTTTGTCGACCGTGTTTTTGATGCACCGTCCAGTTATACCGCTTTCGAAAACCTGATGGCTTCCTATGGTTATGCCATTCAGATTTACTGTGATTTTTCCGGTTATTCGGATATGGCTATCGGGGTGGCATTGTTGTTAGGATTTAAATTGCCAACCAACTTCCGCACGCCGTATCAGTCGGCATCCATTACCGAATTCTGGAGAAGATGGCATATTTCGTTATCCACCTGGTTAAAAGACTTTTTATACATACCGGTAGGAGGGAACCGTAACGGTACTTTCGCAGGATTCCTGTTTCCGGCATTGTTTTTCTTCGGACTGATTGTTTGGGGAATCACCTATGCACCAACCAGTAACATTCCGTTGATCATTGCGGTATGTTCTTTAGTGGTTTTCTCGCTGACGTTTCTATTGTCTAAAGACAGAGAGCGCAATATGTTTACGAACGTAAACCTGTTAACCACGATGTTATTGGGCGGATTATGGCATGGGGCGAGCTTGCGTTTTATCATCTGGGGTGCTTTACACGGAGTAGCTCTGGCGGTACATAAAATATTTATTGAATTCTTCCCGTCAAAACAGGATTCGAAAAAAACTTTCGGAGGAGCAATCTGGACGTTCTTTGCCGTGATTCTGACATTCCACTTTGTAACCTTTTGCTGGATTTTCTTCCGTGCCAAAGACTTTACAACAGCTTTGGAAGTGATTGGAAACATTGGTAAGGTAACCTTCGAACCGGAACATTGGAAAGTTATTGCCGAAGGATATAAAAACGTATTCATTTTAATGGCAATCGGATTCATCTGGCATTTCCTGCCGGAAAAAGTGGTCAATGCCATGCAGGGGGCTTTCAGAGCCTTACCGTTAGTGCTAAAAGCAATTATATTGGGATTGGTTTACTGGTTGGTTTATGCTACGGCATCTGCAGGACCGCAGCCGTTTATTTACTTTCAGTTTTAAATTATAAGGAAAAATTAAGAAATAGAAATAAGGATACTTCCGTTTTTTTGCTAAATTTGGAGCAATTCAAAAAGAATCGAAACAGAAATCTAATATTTAAAATACAAAACAATGAAAAAATTAATGGCAATTGCAGCGGTAGCGCTTTTTACAGTTTCAATGAATGTTAATGCTCAGGAGCAAAAACCAAAAGACAAAAAAGAGTGCTGTTCAGCTAAAGGAAAAGACACTAAAAAAGCAGCATGCTGCTCAGCTGATAAAGCTACAGCTAGCGCTGAGAAAAAAGCTTGTTGTTCAAAAGATGCTAAAAAAGCATAAGGAATAGTATTGTACAGAAAGAAAGCCGCTCATTGAGTGGCTTTTTTATTTTATAACCCGGGTGATAGTTAAAAACGAAGGTATTATTTGCATGATGCTTTACAGTGTAGTTTTACATCTTGATAATTGGTAAAAGATAAATTGGCAAAATGCAAAATGCAAAAAGCAAAAGGCAATTGTCCTTTGCCCTTTGCTAATTACTTTTTACTAATTGCTATTTGCCCTTTGCTTTTTACTAATTCCCCTTTATCCTCGGAAAACCGCCGTCAACAAACACTTCGGTTCCGTGAATGAAGGAAGCTTCATCCGAGGCAAGAAACGTTACAACTTTTGCCACTTCCTGCGGCTGACCGAAACGGGCAAGCGGTACTTGCGGGAGCACATAATCCGTCATACCCTGATATTGCGCTGCTGTTAAATTGGAACGGTCAAAATAATTCGTAACAATTGGTCCCGGGCTAACGGCATTAATTCTGATTTTTTTCGCGGCTAATTCTGCGGCAAATGTTTTTACAAAAGACTGTACTGCTGCTTTGGCTGCCGAATAGACTGCGGCGTGCGGCATCCCGATCTCGGTTACTATGGAAGTATTCAGAACAATACTTCCGCCGGCCTTCATTAATGGCAGTAGCTGCTGTACGGTAAATAGCGTACCTTTTACAAGTACATTGAACTGCTCGTCAAAATGATTTTCATCGATAGCTTCAATAGGAGCATATTTCCCAAAACCGGCATTAACATATAGTATGTCAATATGAGGACTGATTGCCTGTGTTTTTTGGGCCAGTTGCAATAAGTCGTCCATCTTTCCGGCATCGGAAACAAAACCTTTGGCCTGTCTGCCAAGCTCCTGCAGTGTAGTGGTTAGCGTGTCCTGGAAGCGCCCGGTAATAATCACCGAAGCACCGTTACTAATAAAATCTATAGCAGTAGCTTTTCCGATACCGCTGGTAGCACCGGTTATAAAGGCTACCTTACCGTTTAATTTTGTCATCGTTTTAAAGATTTAAAGTGATGTTGCAAAATTGCTCCGGTTGGAGCTGTCATAAAACCCGATTCTTGCGGAATAGAAGATGAAGTAGAAGTAAGAGGTGTGATTGATGAAGTATGAGGGATGAAGTGTGATTTTTGAAGTACGATGTACGAAGAATGAATATCATATATCTAACTTCGTATATCAAACCTCATAAATCAACCCTCGTATCCAGATTTAATCCGGCATGGGTACCGGTTTATCACTAAGATGCTCGCCTAAATAATAATCATCAATAGTGAATTGATTATTTTTCCACGTTGCCTCTATTGATTTTGGAGTAGCACTGTTCTGTTTGTATGAAATTGTTTTGGAATTTTCGTCAAAAGCAATGTTCAGGTAGCGGGAGCCGTAATGAGTGGCGATGGTCCGGTTGCTGGCCAAACGCAGATAGGCACGCTTGTCTGTAAATACCTTTTTAGAAAAATCTTTAGTGTTTTCGGTAAAGGCATTTCCTTTAAAACCCTTAACGGAAGTCCAGTTTTGCATGTCCGATTCCAGTACGATGGCTCGTAGCCCATTATCGCCCATATCTTCTACGATAAGAAGATGTTTGTCGTCAATTTTATTCAGCCTGTGAATAGGAGCATTGGAAGTTAGTGCAGCACCTTTGTAGACAATCTTATTGCTGGAAAGATCTTTCACATAGTAAGTGCCTTCTCCATTGGTACTGTAATAATATACCACATACTCTTTTCCATTCACTGTATACGGTTGCATATACATCGAAACAAAATTGGATAACTGATAATCATATAAACCATAAAAGGAAATGTTATAGTTTACATTGTTATCAAGAGATTTAACGGTTGGAATTCTTCTTTGATTGTTGAAATAATAGGAATATTGATTAAACCAATAGCTGCCGCCACCGCTTTTTGCCTGCTGTTTTAAATTGTCTAAGTTTTTACTGTCTTTGTTTAGTATAAAACGGATAAAGGCATCCTGAGCCTCTTTTTTTAACTTAACGGTATTTAATGCTGTTTTGGGAATGGAATCGATTTTCCCTAGATCGTAATAAATAAAAAGCGTTAGCTTTTTTCGAAATGCTTCCAGCTCGTTCACTTGCGAAAAAGAATTTACAGTCGCAATAAGGAAAAGACCGGTATATAGTATTTTTCTGATTTTCATATTCAACTATTGAAGTTTTAATATTTTAATGGATACTAAGGAAGGATATTTTTTTCTTATGTAAAAATAAAATAGTGTAAAACTTCAAAGTGCTGGGATTTAGGAAGATATTTGAGGTGAGAAGTAAGAAGTTAGATATTAGAAATTAGAAATTAGAAATATGAGGGATATATATATCGTAAATTATACTTCATACTTCTAATATTTAAAGGATGTATATCGTAAATCAAACCTCATATATCTAATATTTGAGGTCAGATATGAGAAGTATGAGGGATTATCGTAAATCAAACCTCATACTTCATAAATTAAACCTCACACCTAAGACGATGTATCTCCGTTTTTACCCGGGCGGATAATCATACGCAGAGGCTGGTCTTTAGAAAAATAAGCCACGGTCCAGTTGTATAACGTTTGTAATCGGTTGCGGTAAGTCACTAAAGACATTAAGTGAATAAACAACCATACCAGCCACGCAAAGAAACCGTTAAAATGCACTTTTGGTTTTTCTAAATCCACAACCGCTTTGTTTTTACCGATAATCGCCATCGATCCCATATCGTTATAGCTAAAAGGTTTTAAAGGTTTGTTCGTAACCATCGCCTTAAAATTTTTAGCCAAATGAAGCGCCTGCTGTATGGCTACCTGAGCCAGCTGCGGATGCCCGTTCGGGAATTGCGGATCGGTAACCTGCAGGCAGGTATCGCCCACAGCATAGATATTCGGGAATAAAGTCAGTTTGTTGTGCTCGTCTACCAGCATACGTCGGCCACGGCCGTAAGCTTCCGCCGGAATACCGTCAAAAACTTTTGCGCTCACTCCGGCTGCCCAGATCAGGATTTCTGTTTTTATCGTTTTACCGTCGGCAAAATAAACAGTGCCGTCTGTATAATCTTTAACCTGTGCATTCAAACGTACTTTTACACCCAGATCCGTCAGGGCTTTGTAGGTGTTTTGCTGTGATTTGACACTCATCGGTGCCAATACCGCCGAACCGCCGTCCACCAGGTAAATATCGCTTAGTGTTGTTGCCAGCTCCGGATATTCCTTTCGCATGATCCCGTTGCGCATTTCGGCAAACATTCCGGAAAGCTCTACTCCGGTAGGGCCGCCGCCGGCCACGACTATCGTTAATAACTGTCTTCGTCTTCGCGGATCTTCACAAATAGCGGCTTTCTCCATTTGCTGTAGCAAACGGTTACGCATCTCCACGGCATCCGTCAGCGTTTTCATCGGAATGGCATTTTTCTGTACGTTCTCCATACCGAAATAATTACTTTCCGCTCCGGTGGAAAAAACCAACTGGTCGTATTCCAGTTCTCCATTGGAAAGAATCACTTTATTCGCGGCGGCATCCACCCGGATCAATTCGGCAAGGCGGAACGTGATGTTCTTTTTGCCAAAAAACAACTTCCGGAAAGGATAGCTGATGCTCGAAGGTTCCAGGAAAGCCGTAGCCACCTGATAGATCAAAGGGGGGAAGAAATTATAATTGTTTTTGTCAACTAATGTAACCTGAAAATCCTTATTGTTGGCCAGGCTTTTTGCCAGATTGATACCTGCAAAACCACCGCCTATTATTACTATTTTCATATTAATGTGATTTTAAAAACACGGACTGTTTTATAAGCCATATTCGTGTTAATGCTTTACACTATAAATTTATCCCTTTTAAAACGGATGACCAATCGAAAAGCTGACTTTTGGATTAATATTAAGAAAAATTTAGCGTTTGAGTAAAATTGCAGACAATGCAGTAAAAAAAATCCGGTATTCTATAATTTCATTGCAAAAAGTATAATGCTGGATTGGAGTTGTTTTTGATGAAAAATTGCTTTGCAAACAGGTCAAAAAACAAACCGTAAAACGAACAATTCACAAAACAATAACACTACCGGTACAATTCCTGTTTTTTTATCAAATGAATCTGTGAAACTTCAAAATCAAATTCTTAAATTTGCACCTCATTAAACGAAACACAAAATCATGTTTGATAATTTAAGTGATAAACTCGATAAAGCCTTTCATATATTAAAAGGTCATGGAAAAATTACAGAAGTAAACGTTGCCGATACCTTAAAAGAAGTTCGAAGAGCTTTATTGGATGCCGACGTTAACTTTAAAATTGCCAAAGATTTTACCACTAGAGTAAAGGAAAAAGCAATAGGTGAAGACGTATTGACTACGTTACAGCCGGGACAATTAATGGTTAAAATTGTTAAAGACGAATTAACCGAATTAATGGGTGGTGATGTAGCAGGTGTGAATCTTTCCGGAAACCCTTCTGTGATTTTGATGTCTGGTTTACAAGGATCCGGTAAGACAACCTTCTCCGGAAAATTGGCAAACTTCCTGAAAACAAAGAAAAACAAAAAACCGTTATTGGTTGCTTGTGATATCTACCGTCCTGCGGCAATTAACCAGTTGCATGTAGTGGGAGAACAAATCGGAGTAGAAGTATATTCCGAACCTGAAAATAAAAACCCGGTTCAGATTGCTCAAAATGCAATCCAGCATGCGAAAGCAAACGGATTCAACGTGGTTATTGTCGATACAGCCGGACGTTTGGCGGTTGACGAGGAAATGATGACCGAAATTGCTAACGTTCACAAAGCAATCCAACCGCAGGAAACCCTATTCGTAGTGGATGCCATGACCGGACAGGATGCGGTGAATACAGCAAAAGCATTCAACGACCGTTTGAACTTTGACGGGGTGATCCTGACCAAATTAGATGGTGATACCCGTGGTGGAGCAGCGATTTCTATTAAATCGGTAGTAAACAAACCGATTAAATTCATCGGTACCGGTGAAAAAATGGAAGCAATCGATGTGTTTTATCCTTCCCGTATGGCCGACCGTATTTTAGGTATGGGTGACGTGGTATCCTTAGTGGAAAGAGCGCAGGAGCAATATGACGAAGAAGAAGCCAGAAAACTACAAAAGAAAATCGCTAAAAACGAATTCGGTTTTGACGATTTCCTGACACAAATACAGCAGGTTAAGAAAATGGGTAACATGAAAGACCTTGTCGGAATGATACCCGGAGCCGGAAAAGCCCTTAAAGATGTAGAAATTGAAGACGATGCTTTCAAACACATTGAAGCGATTATCCACTCGATGACACCATCCGAAAGACAGAAACCGGCATTACTGGATGCAAAAAGAAAAACCAGAATTGCAAAAGGTTCCGGAACCAACATCCAGCAGGTTAACCAACTGCTGAAACAATTCGACCAGATGAGCAAAATGATGAAGATGATGCAGGGAGCAGGAGGGAAAAACCTGATGCGAATGATGGGAGGAATGAAAGGAATGAGATAAAATAAAGACGCGATTTGTCGCGTCTTCTTTTTTACATAAAAACAACAACACAAATACACAGGAATGCAACTACTAGACGGAAAAAAGGTTTCGGACGAAATCAAAAATGAAATTGCTGCCGAAGTGCAGAAAATGAAAGACAACAAGGAAAAAGTGCCTCACCTGGCAGCGGTTATCGTTGGTAATGACGGAGCGAGTCTTACGTATGTGGGCAGTAAAGTAAAAGCATGCGAAAAAGTAGGCTTTGAATCTACTTTAGTAAAAATGCCCAGTACGACTTCAGAAACCGAATTGCTGAAAAAAATCAAGGAACTGAATGAAGACGACAATATCGACGGATTCATTGTACAGTTGCCTTTACCGGATCAGATTGATACCCAAAAAGTATTGATGGCTATCGACCCAAGTAAAGACGTAGACGGTTTCCATCCGGAAAACTTCGGTAAAATGGCTTTGGATATGACAACTTTCATTCCGGCAACACCATTTGGAATTCTGGAATTACTGGAGCGCTACAACGTAGAAACAAAAGGAAAGCATACGGTGGTAATCGGAAGAAGCCACATTGTAGGAAGACCGATGAGTATTTTAATGGGAAGAAAAGGATTTCCGGGCAACTCAACCGTGACGCTAACACACAGCCATACTAAAAACATCACGCAAATCACCAGTCAGGCCGATATTATCATTACCGCTTTGGGTGTACCAAACTACCTGAAAGCAGAAATGGTAAAAGACGATGTGGTTATTATCGACGTGGGAATTACCCGTGTTGCAGATGAAAGAGCTGAAAAAGGTTATGTGATTACCGGAGATGTTGATTTTGATAACGTTAGCAAAAAAGCCTCTTTTATCACACCAGTTCCGGGTGGTGTAGGACCAATGACTATCGCCATGCTAATGAAAAATACCTTATTGGCAAGAGAACAAAAAAGATTAAAAACAGCATTATAATATATGATTATTACCAGAGTAATATCTTCAGATCAGCTGCAAACCGTCAGGGATCTGGCTCATGCTATCTGGCCGGATGCTTACGGAACCATTTTGTCGGAGCAGCAACTGGCTTATATGCTTGATAAAATATATGCAATTCCGTCATTGGAAAAGCAAATGGAATCAGGGCATGTTTTTCTGTTAGCAGAAGAAGACGGTGTTTTTTACGGATTTGCTTCTTATGAAGTGAATTACCAGAATTCCGGAAAAACCAAACTTCACAAAATATACGTTCTGCCGCAAACGCAGGGTAAAGGAGTTGGAAAAACATTATTGGCAGCAGTGGAAGAAGCGGTAAAGCTTAACGAAAACCAGGCATTGCTTTTAAATGTTAACCGCTATAACAAAGCCATTGCGTTTTACAAAAAGAACGGATTTGAAGTAATAGCAGAAGAAGACATCGATATTGGCAACGGCTATCTGATGGAAGATTACATCATGGAAAAACCATTTTAGAAATATAAAAAACCCAGGATCAGTATCTTGGGTTTTTTATTGCCCGGATTTAAGATACACTTATGGTGTAGTAATGGTCGGTCATTTTGCGGTTAATGAAATAAATTTGATGGTGTTTTTATAACACAAAGTTTAAATTTTAACCAAAATTACCGAAAAAATGAAAAAAAATCTACTAAAAGGGTATGTGCTGCCGGTTGTGGTAGTCATGCTGGCACTTTCGTCCCATGCCCAGGACAAAAGAGGGGTGAAAGAAAAAGTAATCGGAGAAAATGGTTTGCCCAAACTGATTGTTTTCGATGAAAAAGCAACCTACAAACAGAATGATGCTCAAAAGGTTTTTCAGGAACAATTGGGACTAAAAGAAAACACCTCCTTTGCAAAGATCAGATCGGAAGCCGATAACCTGGGTTTTATACATGAAAAATACCAGCTCTTTTTTCAGGGCGTGAAAATCGAATTTGCAACTTATACATTACACTCAAAATCCGGGAAACTGGAATCCATGAGTGGTGAATTTTATAAACTTAACAATATTAATGTAGCACCGGCTTTATCAAAAACGCAGGCTTTGCAGCGCGCAATGATCCATACCGGGGCAGTCAAATACCTTTGGGATGATCCACAGTCTGCCGCGGCACTGGGATATACAAAGCCGGAGGGCGAACTGGTACTGCTTCCGGTTTTTGAAGGGGAAAGTACGGCAAAAGACCAGTTGCGCCTGGCGTATAAATTTGATATCTATGCGGTAGAGCCGATCAGCAGAGGAGATCTGTATATCGATGCAGTAACCGGAAAGGCGTTGTTTTACAATGCGACGATAAAACACGCAACACATTTCGGACATACTTCGGACGGATTGGTGTTGCCCAAGAAAAATTGCGGACACAATCATGCTGCAGATAACGAAAAAGCGGCAACTGCTCTACAGAAAATGGTTGCCGGAAATGCAGCAACCCGTTATAGCGGAGCGCAAACCATTGAAACAACGTTAAGCGGAAGTGTTTATATTTTAAAAGATGCCACCCGGGGTGGCGGAATCAATACCTATAACCTGCAAACCGGTTCCAACTTTGGTGCGGCAATCAACTTTCAGGATAATGATAATAACTGGACAACGGCAGAACACAGTGTCAATAAAAACAATGCCGCATTGGATGCCCATTGGGGAGCTGAAAAAACCTATGATTACTGGCAGGCAAAACACGGAAGAAACAGTTATAACAATAGCGGAGCAGCGATAAACAGTTATGTGCATTACCAATACAAACTGGATAATGCCTACTGGAACGGAAGTGCGATGCTGTATGGTGACGGAAGTGATACCTACTTTGATGCTTTAACGGCTTTGGATGTTGCCGGACACGAAATTGGTCATGCTGTTTGTACCTATACGGCCAATCTGGCTTATCAAAGAGAATCCGGAGCCATGAATGAAGGCTTTTCCGATATTTGGGGAGCGGCAGTGGAATATTATGCCGCACCGAATAAAGCTACCTGGCTGATAGGGGAAGATATCGAAAGAAGATCCGGTCATGCAGCACTGCGTTCTATGAGTAATCCGAAAAGTGAAGGACAGCCCAATACGTATGGCGGAACCTACTGGGTAAATCCGAACTGTGGAACGCCAACACTATCCAATGATTATTGCGGAGTACATACCAATAGCGGAGTATTAAACCATTGGTTCTATATCCTGGCAGTGGGGAAATCAGGTACGAACGACATCGGAAGTACTTATAATGTAACCGGAATCACGATTGACAAAGCGGCAAAAATTGCATATCGTCTGGAAAGTGTCTATTTGTCGGCCAATTCCACCTTTGCCAATGCAAGAACTTATGGTATCCAGGCGGCAGTTGATTTATACGGAGCGGGATCGGCTGAAGTTATTGCAACTACAAACGCCTTTTATGCTGTTGGAATCGGTGCGGCCTATGCCGGAACCACCGATACGACGGCGCCAACCGCACCAACGAATTTAGTAGCCTCCAATATTACAGCCAATAGTGTGGTCCTGACCTGGAATGCCGCTACCGATAATGTAGCGGTTACCGGATACAATATATATAATGGTACAAATCTGGTAACAACTGTAACCGGATTAACTACAACTGTGACCGGGCTGACGGCTTCAACGGCTTATACCTTTTCGGTAAAAGCAAAAGATGCTGCCGGAAATCTGTCGGTATCCGGTAATGCTGTTTCGGTAACAACAGCCGCCGGAAGCGGAACGGCCTATTGTACTTCTAAAGGAAGTAATGCTTCTTATGAGTATATCGATTATGTAGCGCTGAATAATATGGTGAATACGACAGCGTCCAATTCCGGTTATGGAAACTTTACCAATTTAGTTGCTAATTTACCTTATGGAGCAAACACTATATATATAAGTGCAGGATTTGCCAGTACAGCTTATACTGAATACTGGAATATTTGGATTGACTACAACAAAAACGGAACTTTTGAAACTTCCGAAAAAGTTGTTGCCGGATCTTCGGCGAGTAATGCAACCCTGTCGGCAACCTTTACAGTACCCACAACAGCATCAGCCGGAACGACCCGTATGAGAGTTTCGATGAAATATGGAGCAGATGCTACGGCATGTGAAACATTTTCTTATGGTGAAGTGGAAGATTATACAGTTAATATAGGTGCGGCAGCCATTCAAAATACGATTGCTGCAAATATATTAGGTAGTGAAAAGAATAATTTTGATTTTGTTTTATACCCGAATCCGGTAAATGAAGTGCTGAAAGTCACTTTGGCAGATAGCAGACCGGTAACTTTTCGCGTCATAAACCTGTTGGGACAAGAAATACAGCAGGGAGAATTGACCGATGAAGGAATAAATATGGCCAAATTAAATGCCGGAACATATTTATTTGAAATAAATGACGGTCAAAAAGTGGTCACCAAGAAATTTTTAAAGCAATAAAAGCGTAGCCCCGGGTATCACCCGGGGCTTTTTTTTGATTTTTTACTCGTCTTTTATACTATATATAAGGAGTACTGTAAAAAGAAAATACAACAAAAACCATTGCGGAAGCCTTGTTTTAATAGGGATGGTGGCGGATAAGCGGGATTTGCACCAAAATCCCCTAAAAATAATTTGTTATATTAAGGATTAGTAATCAGTTTGTTAAGTAATTGTTTTGTAGAAAGGCAAAAAATAGTTTAGAAATAGTTTGGAGAAGAGTAAAAAGGTGCTACTTTTGCACCCGCAATCAAGGCGAAGTTCATTAGATATTGAGGTTGAATCGGAGTGAAAAAGGGATTAAAAAATTTTTCAAAAAAGATTTGGCTAAATGGAATAAAGGTTTTACCTTTGCAGCCCGCAAAAACGGGAAGTTCATTGAGAGATTGCGTAGGATTTTTGAGTTAAGAAGCTTTTGAGAAGCTTGAAAAAAAAACTAAAAAAAATCTTGCGAGATTAAAAAAGGATTTCTACTTTTGCATCCGCTAACTGAAAGGCTAGCGGCTCAGAGCTTAGGCTTTGAGGGGAATAAAAAAGAAGACACGTTCATAGACATATTGGATTGACAGCATATAAAGAGAGAGTAAGATTTTTCGAGTAGAAGAATAAGCTAGATAATTTATCGACAATATTAAAAATATACGATGAAGAGTTTGATCCTGGCTCAGGATGAACGCTAGCGGCAGGCCTAACACATGCAAGTCGAGGGGTAGAGGAAGCTTGCTTCCTTGAGACCGGCGCACGGGTGCGTAACGCGTATGCAATCTACCTTGTACAGAGGGATAGCCCAGAGAAATTTGGATTAATACCTCATAGTGTTATCGAATCGCATGGTTTGATAACTAAAGTTCCAACGGTACAAGATGAGCATGCGTCCCATTAGCTAGTTGGTGTGGTAACGGCATACCAAGGCAATGATGGGTAGGGGTCCTGAGAGGGAGATCCCCCACACTGGTACTGAGACACGGACCAGACTCCTACGGGAGGCAGCAGTGAGGAATATTGGACAATGGGCGCAAGCCTGATCCAGCCATGCCGCGTGCAGGATGACGGTCCTATGGATTGTAAACTGCTTTTATACAGGAAGAAACCCTACCACGTGTGGTAGATTGACGGTACTGTAGGAATAAGGATCGGCTAACTCCGTGCCAGCAGCCGCGGTAATACGGAGGATCCAAGCGTTATCCGGAATCATTGGGTTTAAAGGGTCCGTAGGCGGTTTAATAAGTCAGTGGTGAAAGCCCATCGCTTAACGATGGAACGGCCATTGATACTGTTAGACTTGAATTATTAGGAAGTAACTAGAATATGTAGTGTAGCGGTGAAATGCTTAGATATTACATGGAATACCAATTGCGAAGGCAGGTTACTACTAATATATTGACGCTGATGGACGAAAGCGTGGGGAGCGAACAGGATTAGATACCCTGGTAGTCCACGCCGTAAACGATGGATACTAGCTGTTGGGCGCAAGCTCAGTGGCTAAGCGAAAGTGATAAGTATCCCACCTGGGGAGTACGTTCGCAAGAATGAAACTCAAAGGAATTGACGGGGGCCCGCACAAGCGGTGGAGCATGTGGTTTAATTCGATGATACGCGAGGAACCTTACCAGGGCTTAAATGTAGAGTGACAGGACTGGAAACAGTTTTTTCTTCGGACACTTTACAAGGTGCTGCATGGTTGTCGTCAGCTCGTGCCGTGAGGTGTCAGGTTAAGTCCTATAACGAGCGCAACCCCTGTTGTTAGTTGCCAGCGAGTCATGTCGGGAACTCTAACGAGACTGCCGGTGCAAACCGTGAGGAAGGTGGGGATGACGTCAAATCATCACGGCCCTTACGTCCTGGGCTACACACGTGCTACAATGGCCGGTACAGAGAGCAGCCACTTAGCGATAAGGAGCGAATCTATAAAACCGGTCACAGTTCGGATCGGAGTCTGCAACTCGACTCCGTGAAGCTGGAATCGCTAGTAATCGGATATCAGCCATGATCCGGTGAATACGTTCCCGGGCCTTGTACACACCGCCCGTCAAGCCATGGAAGCTGGGGGTACCTGAAGTCGGTGACCGCAAGGAGCTGCCTAGGGTAAAACTGGTAACTGGGGCTAAGTCGTAACAAGGTAGCCGTACCGGAAGGTGCGGCTGGAACACCTCCTTTCTAGAGAATGATAAATATTTAGTTTATCGAAAGGGAAATATTACTCTCGCTGTTAGTTCAAATAATACACTTAAGAAAGAAACAGAGTCTCGTAGCTCAGCTGGTTAGAGTACTACACTGATAATGTAGGGGTCGGCAGTTCGAGTCTGCCCGGGACTACTATTTTAGACTTAAGAGAAGGAAATTCTGGAAGTTGGGATTCACAATTTAATTCTGAATTCGAAATTCGGGACAAATTGGGGGATTAGCTCAGCTGGCTAGAGCGCCTGCCTTGCACGCAGGAGGTCATCGGTTCGACTCCGATATTCTCCACGATTCCGAGAGGAAAAACCGTTCATTGACATATTGAGATAAGAAAATATTTAAAAAATAGAAAGCACAGTAATTTTGGGTTCTGCTAGCAATAGTAGAATTTAAGATAAAAGTACAATAAGCAAAATAAGGGCGTATGGGGGATGCCTAGGCTCTCAGAGGCGATGAAGGACGTGATAAGCTGCGAAAAGCTGCGGGGATTGGCACATACGAGGTGATCCGCAGATATCCGAATGGGGCAACCCACTATGTTGAAGACATAGTACACCGATAGGTGAGTGAACCCGCTGAACTGAAACATCTAAGTAGGCGGAGGAGAAGAAAACAAAAGTGATTCCGTAAGTAGTGGCGAGCGAACGCGGATTAGCCCAAACCAATGTTGTTACGGCAATATTGGGGTTGTAGGACCACGACATTTCTTGCGGATTGAATTAGAATAACCTGGAAAGGTTAACCAAAGAGGGTGATAGTCCCGTATAAGTAAGAGAAGATAAGGATAGTGGTATCCTGAGTAGGGCGGGGCACGTGAAACCCTGTCTGAATTTGGCGGGACCATCCGCTAAGGCTAAATACTCCTGAGAGACCGATAGTGAACCAGTACCGTGAGGGAAAGGTGAAAAGAACCGTGAATAACGGAGTGAAAAAGATCCTGAAACCATACGCTTACAAGCGGTCGGAGCCCTTTCGTGGGGTGACGGCGTGCCTTTTGCATAATGAGCCTACGAGTTACCGTTGCTGGCAAGGATAAGCACTTCAGGTGTGGATCCGTAGCGAAAGCGAGTCTGAATAGGGCGCCATAGTCAGTAGTGGTAGACGCGAAACCGTGTGATCTACCCATGGGCAGGATGAAGCTGTGGTAACACACAGTGGAGGTCCGAACCGGTTGACGTTGAAAAGTCTTCGGATGACCTGTGGGTAGGGGTGAAAGGCCAATCAAACTCGGAAATAGCTCGTACTCCCCGAAATGCATTTAGGTGCAGCGCTGGCTTAAGTTATATAGAGGTAGAGCTACTGATTGGATGCGGGGGCTTCACCGCCTACCAATTCCTGACAAACTCCGAATGCTATATAATGTTTACCAGCAGTGAGGGCATGGGTGCTAAGGTCCATGTCCGAGAGGGAAAGAACCCAGACCATCAGCTAAGGTCCCCAAATGTATGCTAAGTTGAAAAAACGAGGTTTGTCTGCCCAGACAGCTAGGATGTTGGCTTGGAAGCAGCCATTCATTTAAAGAGTGCGTAACAGCTCACTAGTCGAGCGGACGAGCATGGATAATAATCGGGCATAAGTATACTACCGAAGCTATGGATTTGCGATTTATTCGCAAGTGGTAGGGGAGCATTCTAACAGGGTTGAAGGTGATATGTGAGTATTGCTGGACTGGTTAGAAAAGAAAATGTAGGCATAAGTAACGATAATGCGGGCGAGAAACCCGCACACCGAAAGACTAAGGTTTCCTCAGCTATGCTAATCAGCTGAGGGTTAGTCGGGTCCTAAGGCGAACCCGAAAGGGACAGTCGATGGCCAACGGGTTAATATTCCCGTACTACTTATAATTGTGATGGAGTGACGGAGTGATGAAAGTACCGCGAACTGACGGAATAGTTCGTTAAAGCACTTAGCTATAGGCCCTGTAGGCAAATCCGCAGGGACTGGTGAAATGCGATAGTACTCGGAGTCTTCGGACAAAGAGATAGTGTACCTAAGGGCTTCCAAGAAAACCTTCTAAACTTAGATTATAAGTACCCGTACCGTAAACCGACACAGGTAGTCGAGGAGAGAATCCTAAGGTGCTCGAGAGATTCATGGCTAAGGAATTAGGCAAAATAGACCTGTAACTTCGGGAGAAAGGTCGCCAGCAGCAATGCTGGCCGCAGTGAAAAGGTCCAGGCGACTGTTTATCAAAAACACAGGGCTCTGCAAAATCGTAAGATGAAGTATAGGGCCTGACACCTGCCCGGTGCTGGAAGGTTAAGAGGAGATGTTATCTTCGGAGAAGCATTGAATTGAAGCCCCAGTAAACGGCGGCCGTAACTATAACGGTCCTAAGGTAGCGAAATTCCTTGTCGGGTAAGTTCCGACCTGCACGAATGGTGTAACGATCTGGACACTGTCTCAGCCATGAGCTCGGTGAAATTGTAGTATCGGTGAAGATGCCGATTACCCGCAGTGGGACGAAAAGACCCTGTGCACCTTTACTATAGCTTAGTATTGCCCTTGGATAAGTGATGTGTAGGATAGGTGGGAGACTATGAAGCGGCTTCGCTAGGAGTTGTGGAGTCATTGTTGAAATACCACCCTTTGCTTATCTGAGGCCTAACCCCGCGTTGCGGGGGACATTGCTTGGTGGGTAGTTTGACTGGGGTGGTCGCCTCCAAAAGAGTAACGGAGGCTTCTAAAGGTTCCCTCAGCACGCTTGGTAACCGTGCGTAGAGTGCAATGGCATAAGGGAGCTTGACTGAGAGACATACAGGTCGATCAGGTACGAAAGTAGAGCATAGTGATCCGGTGGTTCCGCATGGAAGGGCCATCGCTCAAAGGATAAAAGGTACGCCGGGGATAACAGGCTGATCTCCCCCAAGAGCTCATATCGACGGGGGGGTTTGGCACCTCGATGTCGGCTCGTCACATCCTGGGGCTGGAGAAGGTCCCAAGGGTTGGGCTGTTCGCCCATTAAAGTGGCACGCGAGCTGGGTTCAGAACGTCGTGAGACAGTTCGGTCTCTATCTACTGTGGGCGTTAGAAATTTGAGTGGATCTGACTCTAGTACGAGAGGACCGAGTTGGACAAACCTCTGGTGTATCTGTTGTTCCGCCAGGAGCACCGCAGAGTAGCTACGTTTGGAAGGGATAAGCGCTGAAAGCATATAAGCGCGAAACCCACCACAAGATGAGATTTCTTTTAAGGGTCGTGGAAGATGACCACGTTGATAGGCTATAGATGTAAAGGCAGTAATGTCATAGTCGAGTAGTACTAATAACCCGTAAGCTTATGTACGCGGTTCCCCCGCTTCGGTGGGGGAAGCAACTTTCTTTTAAGATTAAATAATTTTTATCTCAGTATGTTAAGATATTGTTCATTCGAATTTGGTTTAAAAAATCAAACTCAATGAAACCTTGCTCAAAGCAATGGTACCTATTAAGGTGGTTATTGCGGCGGGGCTCACCTCTTCCCATTCCGAACAGAGAAGTTAAGCCCGCCTGCGCAGATGGTACTGCAATCCTGTGGGAGAGTATGTCGCCGCCTTTCTTTTGAAAACCCTATCCAAAACGGATAGGGTTTTTTGTTTTTAGGAAGTGAGAGAAAAGAAGTGAGAGAAAAGAAGTGAGAGAAAAGAAGTGAGAGAAAAGAAGTAAGAGAAAAGAAGTAAGAGAAAAGAAGTAAGAGAAAAGAAGTAAGAGAAAAGAAGTAAGAGAAAAGAAGTAAGAGAAAAGAAGTGTGAAGGACTGGGAAATCCTCCTTTAATAAAAGATATTGTCAATAATAACGCACATAAAAAGCCGGATCATTTAATGATCCGGCTTTATTTTTTAGGTTTTACCCCTTTATATTATGCTTTTTTTACAAATAACTGATCGCTGTCGTTAAGAACGTAGCCATTAGTGTCCCTTTGCTTTGCTATTAAATTTATTTTTTGTTTCTAAAATTTCGGTTGTTCTGCGTTCTGGGAGAAAATACTTTTTTTACTTCTCTGCCTGGTGCCGGTTTCGGTAAACTGGCTTCTTCCGTTTTGCTGGAAGGAGCAATCAACTCGTTCAGTGTTTTGATTTCAGCATCCGTTAGATCTCTGTAACGGCCAACTTGAACATCCAGTGAAATATTAATAATACGGATACGTTTTAAGGCAGTAACCTCATAATCCAGGTATTCGCACATTCTTCTGATCTGGCGGTTTAATCCCTGCGTCAGAATGATCCGGAAAACGAATTTACTGATCTGTTCAACCTTACATTTTTTGGTTACCGTATCCAATATCGGAATACCGTTACCCATTCGCTGAATAAAACGATCGGTGATTGGTTTGTTAACCGTAACGACATATTCTTTTTCGTGATTGTTGCGCGCACGAAGGATTTTGTTGACAATGTCACCATCATCCGTCATAAAGATTAAGCCTTCACTGGCTTTATCTAACCGGCCAATCGGGAAAATACGTTTCGGATAATTGATGTAGTCCACAATATTGTTGCGGACATCCTGATTGGTGGTACATTCAATTCCGGCAGGCTTGTTAAAGGCCAGATAAACCGGTTTTTCTGTTTTCTCACGAATCAGTTTTCCATCTACTCTTACTTCATCATCAGGAGTCACTTTAGTACCCATTTCCGGAACGATCCCGTTAATGGTTACACGACCTTCCTCAATAAGCCTGTCCGCCTCACGACGGGAACAAAATCCGGTTTCGGATAAGAATTTATTAAGGCGTTTTACATTTTCTTCCATTTTACAAAAATAAGCTAATTTGAAGACTTCTAAGAATTAAAAAACGAAATAATCAGCAAAAAGAAGGGCTTTTTATTCAATAATTAATGGTTTTGACCATTGAATTCCGCTAATATCTGTCAATACTAATGTATAGGCTCCCCGGGGTAAATCCTGTATTTCTTTTGCATTAAGGGTAATTACAGCCTTGGCGCCAAGCGGAATAACCAGGCTGTGTTTGCCGGGTTTGATTTTAGCGACATGTTTGTTTTGGATCTGTTCTTCCGGGAATGCCGCCAGCTCGTCATGTTGCAAGGCAAATACGGTTTTGGCAGCAGCATCCTGCAGGCTGATGCCAATCAGGAAAGAACCGTACACATCGGCTCCTTCTGTTCTGTAAACAGAAAAATGAAGTGCGTTGTTGTGATATTGCAGGGTTTCAAGGGCTATTTTCGGTTTTACCGATTTGTTATGCAGGGTTCCCCAGACACCACCATGAAAATACTGATTGGTAAACAGTGTCATAAAGGTAATGAACAGCGTACCGGTTATTCCTGTAAAGAGCATCTTTTCTTTAGATAACGGCAGCGGACCGGAAGTGAGGAATGCCGCCAAAGGATTCTGTTTTAAAAAAGGGAGATAGTTGTCTAAAGCAAATTTTCCTCCTCCGGTAAAGAAAACCGTAAATCCGGAAGCCAATCCCAAAACGCCGATCTGCCATTCGTCCAGGCAGGTGGTGCCTAACCATCCGGCGCCTAAAAGAATACCCAGAGCAAGGAAGAAAACACCAATGCTCATTAATCTGGTAAAGAGCCCGAGCATAAAAAACAAACCTACAATTCCTTCGATGATTGTAAAGCTGATCATAGACCACCAGAGGGCATCGGGATGGGTAACGAGGTATTCGATAAACGGTTGTATTCCCAATGCATTTGGGAGGAAATGATTGAATTTTTCGCCTATATATCCGGCGGTTTCGGGATCTAATTTGTTTTCGAGTATCAGGCGTCTCCAGAAAGCCGAAAAATACGTCCAGCCGGTAACGATGCGAAGGGAAAGCGTGAAAAATCCTGCCCAATAAAAAGTCGGGCTATTGTGTGGAATAGTCATAGTTGTAATTTTTAAAATGAATAAAGCATGTTGCTAGGTTTTTTAGCAAAGCGGATTTTAAAAATTACAATAAGGCAATCTTTTGTTTTTTATAGAGCAGATAGAGCGGATGAAGGTTCCTCTTTTTGGTACTGTTATATTCCGGATTGACAGTAAGCCTGCCAATGGTATTTCTGGTAAAACCGGAACAGCGAATAACGGGAACTTCCGGAACCAGGTATGCCACAGCCGTATGCTGCTGTTGGAATGTAAACGATTCGGAGTTTTCGGTAAACGAGCAATCGCTTTTGTCAAAGTAAACCGTTTGGGAAAGGTTTAATGTTTTGGTGAGCGGAACATCCAGTATTGTATGGATCGATTTCTTCGTATTGCACGATGCTAGAATCAGCAAAAGCGACAGCATCACCAGCCGGATAAATCCGATGTGAAAAGAAACCGTTTTATTTTGCCCAATCCTCATCTGTCAAAAATAGGCTATTTAAAACGAAGAAAATAGTTAAAACTTAATCGGCTTCAAAAAGGAAACGGTAAATGCGCTGGTTTAAATGGTCGTCGTGTAAACTGTGTCCGAGTCCTTTGGTTTCGATAAATTCTGCCGACTTCCAGGCTTGGGCTATTTTCTTGCCTTCGTTAAAGGAAACCACCAGATCGTCCACATCATGGGCAATCAAGCCTTTGAGTGT
The DNA here is from genome assembly GCF_013389455.1 of Flavobacterium inviolabile. Classification (NCBI taxonomy): domain Bacteria; kingdom Pseudomonadati; phylum Bacteroidota; class Flavobacteriia; order Flavobacteriales; family Flavobacteriaceae; genus Flavobacterium; species Flavobacterium inviolabile. The sequence goes on from NZ_CP058278.1 coordinate 1,720,559, forward strand.
GAAATCGGAAGCAAACCGGTCGCCTGAAAATTCATTGGGATCAATATTAAAGCGTTCGGTTATTCTTTTTTCCAGCAGGCGGGATACTTTTTTATTCAGACTGAGCATTTTTTTATAGTTGTTCAGTACGATCATAAATTCGCTCGGAGCGCCTAAAATAACCATTTTTTCCAGCATCGGGTTTTTATAGGTGTAGTGGTAGAATATACAGGTGGCACCGCCCATGGAGTGACCAATCAGGAATTTCGGATTGAATTTCTGCATAATGGTATCGACATACCGGGCATATTCCGGAATGTTGAATTCACGTCCGCTGGAAAGTCCCTGTGCCGGACCGTCAAGTGCGATAATGGTGCTTCCGGATTGCCGCAGCTGAACGATGATTCTTTCCCAGCGGGAAGCATTGCTTTCCCAGCCGTGTACTAACAGGATGCGGTGTTCGTTACCTTTCCAGGTATAGGTTTGTATGGTCTGGTTTCCAAAGGAGACTGCTTCGGCGTGAGCCTCGCTCAGAATACCCGGAATTTTATTCGGATCGAGTTTTCCTTCTCTGGGTTCTGTAAAAAAACGATAGGCAAGCTGTGCCGATTTTTCCGGAAATAAAAAACTCATCAGATTAATATACAATCCGATAGACTTTGTGAGTATATAGTATAGTATTTTGTTGAGTAGTCTCATAAAAAAAAGCCTCCGTTTGGAGGCTTTAAGTTACTTATATTTTAGAAAATAATTGTTCCATTTTCTCTTTTTCTTCGTCAGCTAATGCACTGTCTACTAAAATTCTTCCACTGTGCTCATCTGTAATAATTTTTTTACGGGAAGCAATTTCCATCTGTGTTTGTGGCGGAATTGTAAAGAAAGAACCTGCAGAAGCACCTCTTTCGATTGAAACAACTGCCAAACCATTTCTAACACTGGTACGGATTCTGTTGTAAGCTGCTAATAAACGGTCTTCAATTTGTGACTGATATTCGGCAGATTTGTTTAATAAGAACGTTTCCTCTTTTTCAGTTTCAGACATGATATCGTCTAATTCTGCTTTTTTGTGTTTTAAGTGAGATTGTTTTGCATCCAATCGCTCTTTGGTTTGTGAAATAACTTCTTTTTTATGTTCGATAGAAGCTTTCATCTCACGGATGTGTTTTTCCGCTAACTGAATTTCCAATTCCTGAAATTCCACCTCTTTTGTTAAAGAGTTGAATTCTCTGTTATTACGAACATTTTTTTGTTGTTCTGTATATTTCTTGATCGCCTCTTTGTGACCATCGATAGCATTCTTTTTTTCCTTGATTTGCTCTTCAATAGAATCCAAATCGCTTTTTAATTTCTCTAAACGAGTGCTTAATCCAGCTACTTCATCTTCTAAATCCTCCACTTCAAGAGGTAATTCTCCTCTCACGTTTCTAATTTCATCAATGCGTGAATCGATTAACTGTAAGTCATAAAGTGCTCGTAACTTATCTTCTACACTTAGTTCTTTGATGTTTGCCATATTTTAAAAGTACTTAACTGGATTTGTATTTTCTTCCGATAAAATGATTGCAAAATTAGCATTTTTTTTCGTAAGATAATCAACTATATAGTTTTTTGTATATCTTTCACTTTCAAAATGCCCGATATCGGCTAAAAGAAGCTTGTTTTCGGCTTCATAAAACTGATGGTATTTTAAATCGGCAGTTAAAAAAGCATCGGCACCCATACCAATAGCGTTTTTAATGGCGAAACTTCCGGAACCACCCAGTACGGCGACTTTTTTAATGGCTTTTCCGGTAAACGCACTGTGACGGATACCACCGGCCAGCATTTTTTCTTTAACAAGTGCCAGGAAATCAGCTTCCGCAAGCGGATGGTCAAATTCACCGATCATTCCCAATCCGATGTTCTGATGGGTGTTTTGCAGATCGTAAATTTCATAAGCGACTTCTTCATAAACATGGCTGGCAAAAAGGGCTTTCAGAATTTTGGACTGCAGGTGTTTTTCAAAAGTGACCTCGATTTTAATTTCCGCAGCTTCTACAAATTCAAAACATTCTCCAATTTCCGGATTGCTGTTTTCATTACCCATATAGGTTCCCGTTCCGGTGGAGTTAAAGCTGCAGTCTTCATAATTGCCTATTTTTCCGGCTCCGGCATCAAAAAGGGCATTGCGCACTTTGGCAACATTTTCCGGAATGGTATAGGTAACCAGTTTTTGGATAAAGTGCTGTTTCGGAACCAATACTTTTGTATGGGTAAGTCCCAAAGCATCGCAGAAAATTTTATTGACACCCTGCTGGTGATTGTCCAGAGCGGTATGAACGGCATATATGGCAATATCGTTGCGGATCGCTTTTATGACAGCGCGCTCCACATAGTTTTTCCCGGTTATTTTTTTTAATCCGGAGAAAAGTATCGGGTGGAAGCACACCACGAGGTTGCAGTTTTTGGCAATTGCTTCATCAATTACCGTCTCTAAAGCGTCATGGCAAACCAGGACACCGGTAGCATTAGCATTGGCATCGCCAACTAACAGACCAACATTGTCAAAATCTTCGGCATAGGCAAGCGGAGCCATTTCTTCCAGTATCGCGAGTATCTCTTTAATTTTCATTTGGATTATATTTTTAATTGGTGAAGCCAACTCTTTTAAGGAGTCTAAAGCTTAAACTTTACCGTGAAAGTTATATTCAAAGATAAAAAATAGCTACTTTCGTAATATGAATTTTCTGAGAAAAATACTTTTTCCGCTTGCTATAGTGTATGGTGGTATTACGGGTATACGGAATCTTTTTTTTGACAAAGGGATTCTGAAGTCCCATTCTTTTGACCTTCCTGTTATTGCTGTTGGTAATCTTAGTGTTGGCGGTACCGGTAAAACCCCGCAAATCGAATATTTAATCCGGCTGCTTTCCGGAAAGTATAAGATTGCGACATTGAGCAGGGGCTATAAACGGAAATCGGAAGGGTTTGTTTTGGCCGATGCGGCTTCCAATGCCGCAATATTGGGCGATGAACCGTTTCAGTTTTACAGGAAATTCCCGGAGGTGATGGTCGCGGTCGATGCAAACAGAACCAACGGAATACAACAGTTATTGCAGCAACAGGAAAAACCGGAAGTGATCCTGCTGGACGATGCTTTTCAGCACAGAAAGGTAAAAGCCGGCTTTTATATCATGCTTACAGCCTATAATGATTTGTATACTGACGATCTGATCTTACCAGCTGGTAATTTACGGGAAAGCAGAAGCGGTGTGAACCGTGCCGATATCGTGGTTGTTACAAAATGTCCGGAAAACTTGACGGCCATTCAGCAGAACGAAATTAAAACCAGGTTTAAACTGGCTTCACATCAGCAATTATTTTTTACTTTTATCCAATACCATGATGCTGTTTTTTCTGAAGAGAATTCAATAGCCGTTAAGGACATAGACAGCGATAAAGTGTTGTTGGTAGCCGGTATTGCCAAGCCGGAGCCGTTTTTTAATCATTTAAAAACTGCTAAAAACAATTGTATGGCGTTTCCGGATCACCATGATTTTACCGATAAGGATATAGCCGAAATAAAACAAAAAGCGAATAATAAAATAATAATTACCACCGAAAAGGATTATGTGCGGCTGGCAGGGAAATTGCCTTCAGAACAATTATTCTACCTGCCAATCATCAGTTCTTTTGTGGGTAATAAAGATGAATTTGATAAAACTATTTTAGATTATGTGGGAGCAAGTACAAGAAACAGTTAATTACATTAAGGAGAAAACCAATTTTACACCGGAATATGGTGTTATTTTAGGTTCCGGTTTGGGTGGATTTACAGCAGATATTAAAATAGCATTTACCTTACCGTATAGTGAGATCCCGAATTTTCCGGTTTCTACCGTTCAGGGACATAAAGGGGCTTTGGTTTTCGGAACCATAGGCGATAAAAAAGTGGTGGCGATGCAGGGACGTTTTCATTTCTATGAAGGATATGATATGAAAGAAGTTACTTTCCCGGTGCGTGTAATGCGTTATCTGGGAGTGGAAAAACTTATCGTTTCCAATGCTTCCGGTGGTGTGAATCCGGAATATCGCGTGGGTTCTGTTGTGATTATTAAAGATCATATCAATATGATGCCGGAGCATCCGTTGCGCGGGAAAAATGACGAGCGTTTCGGACCTCGTTTTGTAAACATGAGTGAGCCGTACAGCCGTAAAATGATTGCCAAAGCAAAAGAAATTGCAGCTTCATTAAATATAGATGTGAAAGACGGGGTTTACCTGGGATTACAGGGACCTACTTTTGAAACGCTGGCAGAATATAAAATGGTGAAAGCCATAGGCGGTGACTGTGTGGGAATGTCAACCGTTCCGGAAGTAATTGTTGCCCGACACATGAACCTGGAGTGTTTCGGTATTTCTGTAATTACCGATATGGGTGACGAACACAGTATCGACAGCATTACTCATGATGAAGTTCTGGAAGCAGCAAAAGCGGCAGAACCACATGTGCGTAACCTGATTAAAAACCTGATAGCAGCTTATTGATTGTTGCTCTGAAAAATGATGGTGGTTGCAATAATCTCGTAGAACTTTTCCGGATCGAAAGGTTTTGTAATCACCTCATTCATTCCATACGAAAGCAGCATTTCCCTGTTCTCATCCAGTGAGATCGCCGTTAAGGCAATAATAGGGGTTATGTTGTCAAACTTCCGGATCTCTTCCGTGGCGATCGTTCCGTTGATTCCCGGTAGATGTACATCCATTAGTACCAGATCATATTTATGATTGCGAAGGTGTTCAATGGCATCTTCTCCGTTTTCAATAATGGTACAGTCCATCTGTTTGCGTTCCAGCATTTTCTTGGTAATCATCTGGTTGATCTTGTTGTCTTCAACCAACAGGATTTTTTTACCAATCAGCCATTGCTCATCATAGCCCAGGCCGGTTTTCTTTTCAACAAGTATTTCTTCGCCTATAGGGAAAGAAAGGTCAAAATAGAATTTGGCTCCTTCGTCAAGCTCGCTTTCCAGGTTGATCTTACCGCCTAATAATTCCACCAAACGTTTAACAATGGACAGTCCTAAACCGGTTCCGCCATATTTACGGTTGATTTCTACTGAACCCTGCGTGAAGCTGTCGAAGATGGTTTCCTGTTTTTCTTTCAGGATACCAATTCCGGTGTCGCGGATTTCAAAATGAAGTTCCACAACAGCATCCATCTGTTTTTTAAGGGTTGCCTGTATCCAGACATCGCCATCTTTGGTGAATTTAAGGGAGTTGTTGATCAGGTTGATCAATATCTGGGAAAGTTTGGTAGGATCACCAACCAGGTTGTTCGGAATATTCGCATCAATATCGAGATGGCAGATAACATTGTTGTTATTCGCAAGTTCAATAAAGGAATCCATGATATTCTGAAACAGTTCCCGTATGTTGAAATTGATTTTTTCAACCTCAAGCGCATTCGATTCCACACGGTTGATCTCGAGGATATCATTGATAAAGGTAGACAGGTAGTTTCCTGAGAATTTAAGGGAGTTCAGGTAGGCCAGCTGACTTTCCTTAGGCTTGTCCTCAATTAAAATATGGGTGATTCCGTTGATGGCATTTAACGGTGTACGCAGCTCGTGGCTTACCGTCGACAGGAATTCGGCACGCGCTTTTGAAGCTCTTTCGGCTCTTTCTTTTTCAACTTCCAGTTCGAGGTTTTTCTCTTTTAAAAGCTGGTTGGTTTTTTTACGGATGATGTTATTCTTGTATAGCGAAAGACTTAACAGGGATAAGATCGAAATCAGGGCAATGCTTAGTATACTGATCAGTTTGGAGAATTTAATGGATTTTTCCTGTTCCTTATTCTCTTTGTCCATTTTTTCAATGGTTTTCAGCTGTTCGTTGGCAATATACCGTTCAAAAGCCGCTTCGCCTATACTGTCATTGTTAATGGCAGTCAGGGAATCTTTTAGGTGTACATATCGTTTTAAATAGTAGAAAGACTGGTTAACCGCATTGGTCTTGTTGTAGAGGGTGCTGATCTTCCGGATGATTTTCAGCTTTTGTGAAATGTTATTGTTGTTCGTCAGTACATTGGCTTTTTCCAGATAATCAATTGCTTTTTTCGGATTGTTGGCCTCGTTGATTTCCGCCAGCTGATAATAGGCCTCGGCCTTGGTTTCGAAAAGGTTGTCGATATTGCTTTTGGCAATGATGTTTTTGAACAGCGCCGTAGCCAGGTTGATATTGCCTTTCTTTTTGTAGATGATCCCTTTTTGAAGGTTGATTAGCTCAATCGCATCCGGAATCTGGATTTGCTCATAAATGGAAATGGCTTTGTCGAAATAATTTTCGGCTATCGAAAAACTGTTTTTATCCAGATAACACAAGCCTAAGTTATAGTAACAGAAGGCAATGTTGGAAGAAGGTTTCAGGTTGTTGTAAATAGCAAGACTGCGGATGAAATTTTCAATCGCGTCATCCGTCTTTTTTAACTGGTAGTATATACCGCCAATAGCCAGATAGGTATCGGCTAATCCTTTTTCAAGATTGTTTTTGGAAGCATAATTGACTGCTTTTTTACCAAACTCAAGCGCTTTATTATAGGTATAGTTGTTCTTGTGGAAATTCGATAATTCCAGATAGTAGGTTATACTATCTACTTTTATTGGGGTAATTTTTTCCTGTGAAAAACTTTTTAATGGTAGAAAAAATAATAAAAACAGAATATACCTCATTTCTTTGTTTAAAAATCAGTATAAATATAGTTAATTATTTGTTATATGTGTGGATAATTAAATCAATTATTCGTGAAGAATAGCCGATTTCATTATCATACCACCCTACAACTTTTACCATCTTGTCTATCACGGAAGTAAGTTGGGCATCAAACAGGCACGAATTCGGATTTCCGATGATATCAACCGAAACGATTGGATCTTCGGTATAATCAAGGATTCCTTTTAGGTTTGTTGCTGCCGCTTTTTGGAAAGCGTTGTTGATTTCTTCAATCGAAACCTGACGTTTTACATTGAAGGTAATGTCTGTTAATGAACCGTCCGGAACCGGAACCCGGATACCGCATCCTCCGATTTTCCCATCCAGATCCGGGAAAATTTTAGTCAGTGCTTTTGCAGCTCCTGTTGTGGTGGGTACTATGGACTGTGAAGCGCCACGGGCTCTTCGCAGGTCTTTGTGCGGCTGGTCGTGTAAACTCTGATCGGTTGTATAGGAGTGAACCGTGGTGATATAGGCCTGTTCAATACCGCATAATTCCTGAATTACCTGAATCATAGGAGCAGCATTGTTGGTCGTACAGCTGGCATTGGAAATGATTAGCTCTGTACCGTCCAGAATATGTTCGTTAACACCCAGTACAACTGTTTTGATGTTTTCATCTTCTGCCGGAGCAGACAAAATTACTTTTTTGGCGCCTGCCTTAATATGGGCTTCGGCCGAAGGATAAGTCTTGAATTTTCCGGTAGCTTCAATAACAATGTCAATATCCAGATCTTTCCAGTTTAATCCGGAGATTTCTTTTTCATGGAAAAACAGATAGGAATGACCGTCAATTATAATGGCGTTTTCGTCAAAAGTAACCTTGTTCGGAAGTACGCCGTGAATACTGTCATACTTTATTAAATGTGCCATGGTCCTGTTGTCGGCAATATCATTTATCGCAACAACTTCAATTGATGGATGATTGAGTAAAAGTCGGAACAGGTTACGTCCGATACGACCAAAACCATTAATGGCAATTTTTATTTTCTGATTCATTTAACTAACAGTATTCAGGTGTTATATAATCGGAATGATTATAAGATATGTTTTTGTGCATGGTAGGAAGAACGTACTAAAGCGCCGCTTTCTACATGACGGAATCCCATTTCTTTACCGATGCTTTCATATTTGGCAAATTGTTCCGGGGTGATGAATTCTTTAACCGGTAAGTGTTTTTTGCTGGGCTGTAAATACTGACCGATGGTCACCACATCCACATTTGCATCGCGTAAATCCCGCATTGTCTGGATCACTTCTTCTTCGGTTTCACCCAAGCCTAACATGATTCCGGATTTTGTTCTTCGGATTCCTTTTTCTTTTAAGTATTTTAAAACGGCTAAACTTCTGTCGTATTTTGCCTGGATACGCACCTCACGGGTCAGCCGTCTTACGGTTTCCATATTGTGCGATACTACTTCCGGATCGGCTTCTACGATACGGTCGATGTTTCTTTCCATTCCCTGAAAGTCAGGAATAAGGGTTTCCAAAGTGGTTTCCGGATTCATACGGCGGATGGCCTTAACGGTTTCTTTCCAGATAATGGAACCACCGTCTTTAATATCGTCACGATCCACACTGGTAATAACCGCGTGTTTGATGTTCATGATTTTAATGGAACGGGCCACTTTTTCCGGCTCATCCCAATCCACTGTTTCCGGACGTCCGGTTTTTACACCGCAAAATCCGCAGGAACGGGTACATACATTTCCTAAAATCATGAAAGTAGCCGTTCCTTCTCCCCAACATTCTCCCATATTCGGACAGCTTCCCGAGGTACAAATCGTATTTAACTTGTATTTGTCTACCAGTCCGCGTAATTCGGTATATTTTTTACCGGTCGGCAATTTTACGCGTAGCCATTTCGGCTTGCCTGTCGGGAGTATATTTGTGTCTAAAACAGTTTCCATTGCATACAAATTTGAAGTGCAAAGATAAAGTAATGTTGTGTATTTCCGAATCCGTTTAACGCATTTTTAATAGATGAAATCAGCGTGATTTTTACCTGTAAAACCGCTAATTTAAAAAATGGTATCTTTGTGATTATCGTTAAAAAGCCTAATCTGATTTTATCTCCCTATTATTTATGAAAGCAACCAAACTCTTTGCTGATTTTTTTGAAAATGAAAAATCATCAGGAATAGTCCTGATCGTCTGCACCATTATTTCCCTGTTGTTAGCAAATTCCGTGTTTCAGGAATATTATGAACACATCTGGCATTTCCGGATCGGAAGTCATTCGTTTGAGCATTGGATTAATGACGGACTGATGACCATCTTTTTCCTTTTGATTGGTCTGGAGCTGGAGCGCGAAATTTATAAAGGAGAACTTTCCAGTATTAAAAATGCGTTACTGCCCCTATTTGCCGCTTTAGGAGGGATGCTGATTCCGGCGGGAATTTATATGTTTTTCAATCAGGGTACGCCAACACAGTCCGGAGCCGGAATCCCGATGGCGACGGATATTGCTTTTGCATTGGGGGTACTGTCACTATTGGGAAGCCGCGTGCCTTTATCGCTAAAAGTGTTTTTAACGGCACTGGCCGTTATTGACGATTTGGGAGCCATACTGATTATCGCGATTTTTTATACCGATCATCTTTCGGTGATGAACCTGGGCATTGCGCTGGGCATCATGGCAGTTTTATTTGTATTTAACCGTTTGAAAGTGAATAATCCGTTTCCGTACCTGCTGGGTGGTGTTTTAATGTGGTATTTTATGCTGAATTCGGGGGTGCATGCCACCATTACCGGTGTTTTACTGGCTTTTGTGATTCCTTTCGGAGACGGCAGCAAGAAAACAATTTCATATAAAATGCAGCATGCCCTGCACAAACCGGTTGCCTTTTTTATATTGCCTTTGTTTGCCTTGGCGAATACGGCAATCATTATCGGGAATGACTGGGTAGAAGGGCTGACACATGAAAACAGCATTGGGATTTTCCTGGGACTTGTTTTAGGAAAACCACTGGGTGTGTTCCTGTTTAGTTTTGCAGCGGTTGCGATCGGAATTTGTAAACTGCCGCAGGATTTGCAATGGAAGCAGATTTTTGCGACCGGTTTTTTGGCCGGTATCGGTTTTACCATGTCGATATTTATAACCTTACTGGCGTTTAAATCGCAGCCGGACGATATTACCGTTTCTAAAATATCCATATTGATTTCGTCGCTGGTTGCCGGTATTATCGGTTTTATCTTTTTAAAGATTTCTTTAAAGAAGCAAACGGATACGATGACATAAATTAAAAAGGGCTGAACATTTGTTCAGCCCTTTTTAATTTATGTTCACGGTTATCGGAAGGTTATAGGCGGTTCTGACAGGCTGACCGTTTTTGTAGCCTGGTGTCCATTTTGTTTTAATGGAGTTTAAAACACGGATGGCTTCTTTACCTAGTCCGTAGCCGGGATCTCTGGTAACCCGGATGTTTGATAGAGTACCGTCTTTTTCAATAACAAAAAATACCAGTACTTTCAATGTTTTCAGTTCTTCCAGTTCCGGTGTTTTGAATCGTTTGCCCACGGCATTTAAGAATTCGCCCATACCGCCCGGAAATTCCGGTAAGGCTTCCAGTTCTACGGTGTTGCGGATCGTGTTTCCGTCGTCGGTACCGGTTCCTGTACCGTTAGATGGAGCAGTCGTGGTAATGCTTGTATTTGATGTGGTTCCTTCCCCTTCGGTTGTTACGGTGCTGATTATCGCATTTTCGACTTCCCTGTTTGTGGGAATATCTGTAGCTGCATTTACTTTTGTTACCGGAACAAGTTTGGTGTACTTAATTTGTTTTCCGGCCGGAGTTTCTGTTTCCTGCTTTGGCGCAGCCGCTTCTCTTAGCTGTTCGTTCAGTTTTACTTCTACTAATGTTAACGGCTCGGTTAGCGGCAGGTTGCAAATGGCAACATCATCTTTTTTATGGGTACTATTCAGTACGATCGGAATAGCGATAGCGCTTCCCAATAAGAAAATACCTGAAAATAAAGCTTTGATTGTTGTTTTTGGATTTTCGGCACGTAGCTGATAGGCGCCGTATTCCTTGTTTCGGCCTTCGAAAACAATGTCCAGCCACCGGGTGTCATAGATGTTTAGTTTTGACATAATAACGTAGTTTAAGGTTAATAAATAGTGGTATTACTTTAAATAACGTAAGAGGTCAGTTTTTTAGTGTTTGAATTGTTAATTTTTTGAAATAAAAACAATTGATTTATTCTTTTGTTAAAGAATGATATATGTATAAGGTGTTTTGTGTGGAATGTTGAAGTGAATTACCTTTTTTGTTGAATAATTTCAAATAAAAGCTTTTTGGCACGCAACAGTTTGATTTTTACATTGTTTAGCGGCTCTTCAAGCTGATCGGCAATTTCCTGATAACTCATTTCCTGGAAATAACGCAGCTGGATAACTTCCTGGTAGGCCGGTTTTAATTCCTTGATGTACAGTAATAAACGGGCAAGGTTTTGCTCTTTAATGATCTCGTCTTCAATGGTGGGTGAGGAGTCGATAACATTGTATGCCTGTTGGTTTTCTTCGTCATTGATGTCCAGAAACAATGCCGATTTCTTTTTACGCAGCATATCAATATGGACGTTCTTGGCAATGGTAATCAGCCAGGTATTGAATCCGAATTCCGGATTGTAGGTAGTTATTTTGTCAAAAGCTTTTGCAAACGTTTCAATGGCAATATCTTCGGTGTCCGTTTCGTTTTCGGTACGTTTCAGCATAAAGCCGTAAATCTCATTCCAGAAAAAATCCAGCAAAAATGTAAAGGCTACCTGATCTCCGGATTTTGCCTTTTCAATGTTCTTTTGAATTATCTCTGAATTTATTTCCAATGTACCGGTTTTGAAATAGAGTTTGTAAAATAAACGTTCAATTGCGTGAAGATAAGTATTAATTCGATAATAGGGAACCAATACATGACATCTTTCTCTTTGAGTCTGCCGGAAGCATATCCCAGTGTGATCCATGTGAAAATATAACGGAAAACAATTAACCCGCACACGATCATCCATTGAAACTGAAAAGCTAACAGGATTATTGCCAGAAGGAAAAAGAAAAGTTGCGAAAAGTAGAATAATCCCAATTGGAACTTGTCAAACCCTTTATAGAATGAAGCGGTGGAAACATGGCGGCGTTTTTGTTTGAACCACTCGCTGTAAGTGGTTTTTGGTGCCGATACGGTAAAACTTTCCGGAGCATAGCAAATGGTTGTGTTTTTACTGTTGGATGCCTGATTGATAAACAGATCGTCATCGCCGGAACGGATTTTCATGTGATCCATAAAACCGTTCACCTTGAAGAATTCTTCTCTTTTATAGGCCAGATTACGGCCAACACCCATATAAGGTCTGCCCATTTTTGCCCATGAAAAATATTGTACTGCGGTGAGTACTGTTTCAAAACGAATGATTTTATTTAAGAATGAACCTTTGATCTTTTCATAAGCACCATACCCCAGGATAATGGTTTTGTGCAGTGTGAATTGCGAGGTCATGTTCATGATCCAGTCTTTCGAAGTAGGATAACAATCGGCATCGGTGAATAGCAGGTATTCTTTTTTAGCGGCCTTGATACCCAAGGTCAGTGCGAATTTTTTATTTCCCCAGAAGGCTTCGTTGTTTTGAACCTTAACCAGGCGAACATTGGAATACTGTTTTTCGAAAGCTTCAAAAATTTCAAGCGTGTCATCGCTGGAAGCATCGTCAATTAAAACAATTTCATAATCCGGATAATTCTGCTCGGCTAAAAGTGGAATGAATTTCGTAACGTTTTCGGCTTCATTTTTAGCGCAGACAATTACAGAAACGGGAATGCGTTTAGGCGTTATTTTTTGAGGTTTTGCAAACGCAAATTTGCTGAAAACAATCAAATAATAAAAAATCTGAAGGGCTATAATTCCAATAAAAATGTAGAGTAGAATTGTTAACATATGCAATTCATGACAGAGTTAAATGTTGGACAAAGGTACAAATCAAATGTTAAATTTCAAGTCGAATTCAACAAATTACTGACAGGGCTATTCCCTTAATTTTCTCATTTCTTGAGCAATCATTGCCGAATTAGCATCTTTTTTGCTTTCTAATTTGGAAATGATGGCATTGTAGTTTTTATCGTCACGATTTTGTGATAATTTATGTACAGCCTGAATGTCTTCAATGGCAATTTCAAAAGCGACAAGTCCGTTTACCTGGCGCATGGTTTTTTTGGAAAGTTCTTCAATGCGCACCGGATTCTCCGAACCGGCTTCATATTTATCAACCAGCTTTTTCAGCAAATACAGCACATCATCGCCTTCCAGGATTTTTATTTTTCCATAAACATGTACAGCGATATAATTCCAGGTAGGGACGTTTTCATGATCGTACCACGAAGAGGAAATGTACGAATGCGGTCCCTGGAAAATTGCCAGTACCGTATTGTTGTTTTCAAAATCTTTCCACTGCGGATTGGCTTTGGCAATATGACCGAAAAGGACTTCTTCTCCGGCTTTGTTGGTTTCCAGTTCCAGCGGAATATGGGTTCCCCACGGCTTTCCCTGTGTCTGGTTGATGAGGATGCCAAAACTGTTTTGTCTGATAAACGTTTTGATAGCGTCTGAATCCTCGTTTTTATTGCTGTCGTCAATATACATAAGGACCGGTTTAAATAATGTTTACTTCGGCTTCGATAGCGATGCCAAAAGTATCCACTATGGTTTTTTGAATGTTTCTGGAAACGTTCAGGATTTCCTGTCCGGTTGCATTGCCGTAGTTTACCAGAACCAAAGCCTGGTTTTTGTGTATGCCGGCATCACCAAAACGCTTTCCTTTAAAACCGGCCTGTTCGATAAGCCATCCGGCCGGAACTTTAACCAGCGTATCGGAAACGACATAATGCGGCATGTCCGGAAATTGCAGGTGGATTTTATCAAAATCGGCTTTGCTGATAATCGGGTTTTTAAAGAAACTACCGCTGTTTCCTAATTCTTTAGGATTCGGTAATTTACTTTCGCGAATCGCAATAACCGCATTGCTGATGTCTTTAATTGTCGGATTGCTGATGTTTTCTTTGGTAAGTTCCGCTTCAATCGCACCATAAGAAGTGTTCGTCTTGTGGTTTTGTCTGGTTAGCTGAAACGTTACGGAAGTAATGATATACTGGTCTTTGGCTTCGTTTTTAAAGATACTTTCCCGATAGCCAAAACGGCATTGCTCCCTGTTGAAAGTGGTTATTTCCTGTGTTTTAATATGCATGGCTTCGCAGGAAACAAATGCGTCTTTGATTTCCACGCCATAAGCCCCGATATTCTGAATAGGTGTAGTGCCCACATTCCCGGGAATAAGCGATAAGTTTTCCAATCCGCCCAGATTCTGATCGATACACCAAATTACAAATTCGTGCCAGTTTTCACCGGCCTGTGCCTGAACCAAAGCATAATCGTCATTTTCGGAAATTACCTTTTTTCCTTTCAGATCGACATGAATAACCAGAGCGTCAATATCCTGTGTTAAAAGCATATTGCTTCCACCGCCTAAAACAAATAATTTCTCCGATTGGTGTTCTTTTAAAATTTGGGCCAGTTCGGTTTGATTTTCAACAGCAACAAAAGCTTTTGCCTTCGCTTCAATACCAAAAGTATTATAGTTTTTAAGGGAAAAATCAGTGGAAATCTTCATGGTAAAAAAATAATTTTAGAATGCTGTAAAAATAGTCAAACCGTTTTTAATTCCTTTCCTTTTCATCGCGATAATTGTAAAAAACAAAGGCGATGAAAAAGAAAGGAACTGTAAAGGTGTCCGTGCGGAGGTTATGATAAAACTTTTAGAATTTTAGTGTAAAATTCCTCTTTATTTATCGGTTTGAGTATAATGTCGTCAAAAGGAGTGGTGGCGATATCATGGGAAGTCATATAGTCATCGCCGGTAATCGCCAGGATCGGAATATCGGCGTTTATCTCATTTTGCTGTTTGATATCCCGGGCAAGCTGTATTCCGGAAACACTGTCAAGCTGTAAATCGGTAATGAACAGGTCAACCGGATTTGTTTGCAGATAGGTCCGGATCTCTGCCGCCGAAGAGAAACCGATGGCTTCAGCTTTAACGGAGGTGATCAGTTTTTTTACGGTTGCCAGGGTTATCATATCGTCATCCACAACGGCAATGGTTGTTTTTTTGAGTTCCGTGATTGCCATAAGTTTTTCCTGGCTGGTTTTGATGGTCTGTGGTTTGTCCAGTATCAGGTGGAAGCTCACTTCCGTTCCTTTTTGCTGCACACTATTGATGCTGATGGCGCCATGGAAAAGTTCTACGATTTCTTTGCAGAGGTTTAAACCCAGTCCGGCACCAAATTTAAACTGCTCGGAATGGAATTTACTCTGGTAGTGTTCGTTAAAGATGTTTTCCAGATCTTCTGCCGGAATACCGGAACCGGTATCTTTTATGGTAACATTCAGTCGGTATTTTGTATCGGTAGTATCCAATAGTTTAGCGGTAACGGTAATGTTCCCTTTAGTGGTGAATTTTATCGCATTGCCGATTATGTTGTAAAACAATTGGTGGATCTTCACATTGTCAGCCCAAACCGCAGTATCCAGATTCTGGTCCAGTTGCATGATCAGGTCGATTTTTTTGATTTCGGCTAAAGAACGCAGTGATTCCAAAACGGAAAGGATTTCCTCTTTTAAATTAAAATTGGAATTATAAACCGCCAGTTTGCTGCTTTTGTTTTTAAAGAAATCCAAAATCTGGTTTACAGTGATCTGTAAGGAATTGGAAGTAAAAATAAGCGAGTTAACCGTTGGCGTTTGCTCTTTGGGTAAACCGGAGGCTTTTAATTTTTTTGAAAAATTCGAAATGATATTTAACGGCGCCCGCATTTCATGGCTGAGCATACCAATAATACGGTTTTTGAATTCCAGGTTTTTTTCGGCTTCCATCTTGGCATTCGATAAATTCCGTTCATACATATAGGCAAATAAGGTATAGGCAAGCAATATCAGTGTGATAACCGCCATGATGCCCAGCAGTGTTAATATGAGTGTTTTCTGGCTTTCAATATTGGTGATCGCTTTGGTGTATTTTATCTTGTCCATTTCCTGGGCCGATTCGGAATACAGCTCTAAGATCTCCTTACTTTTATGAAGAATGGTTTTGTTGATCTCCAAAAGTTCCTTGTCCTTACTCCTTAAATTATTATAGGTATTGTTCAGGCGCTGGAATTCGTGAGTGTAGTATTTGTCAATACTGTGAAAAGTGTTTTTTAGCTGGTCTTCAAAAGAACCGATCTTTTCCGTATTGCCATACATCATTTTAATGCGCACCTGAAGCTGCTCTTTCAGGATGTCGCTTTTGCCGGAAATGGCTTTTCCGATTCTCGTAAAAAAACCTTTTTTGGAATCCTGGTTGGAAGTTAAAATCGTATCGTAGGTAATGGAATTTAACGTCCGGATGTAATTGTACTTTTTAACATTGAAGTTTAACGGTACGACCGTATCCATTAGCGGTATGATGCCGCGCAGCATCAGGGAATCCAGTTGCTTCTTGATTTTGTAGATCTCCCTTTCTGTGGTTTCTTTGGATTTGATCACATTAAAGAAATCCTTATTCACACTGGTCAGGTTGTCCAGGCTGTCCAGGTATACGGTCATCTCTTTAATAGAACTCTCGTATTTGTTTAAGGAAGACTTTTTATGATTGAGCAGGTAATCGTTAAAAGCATTCTGGGCATCCAGGAAACTACTGGTTGCTTTGTCTGAAAAAAACAGGGCGCGGTTGGGCTTACTCGCATTTTGAACGGATTCGGAAAGATTGTTGTATTCTTTGCCTTGTTTGTACCAGATCCAAAAAAATAATAATTGAATAATAATGATGGAAATAAAAAGGGCAATATGAACTTTTTTTCTTTGTTGCAACGGGATCTTCATCAGCTATTTTTATTAGTTTTTACTATGTTAGAACAGCATTAGGCAGGAAGGGGCAGGTAGCAATATTGGGGGCAGTAAAAATAGAAAAGTCTCTTTGGGATTTTAAATGTTTGGTAATCAAAAAAATAAATATCCTTAATATTTATTTAAATTCCAAATAAAAAGAGTTTTTGATGTGGAAAAAGAATAGCGATGAGGTAGTTCTTTACATTTTAAGTAAAAAAATACCCTGAAAATTAAAGCTGAAAAATCCTGTAACTCTGTAAAGTAGACTTTACAATGGCTTCTGTACGTTCCGGATGAGTGTCGGAAATGAATAACTGACCGAATGTCTCATCGTTAACCATTTCAATGATTTTGCTGACGCGTGTTTCGTCCAGTTTGTCGAAAATATCATCAAATAAAAGTATCGGAGCAACCCCGTTTAGTTTTTTGATAAACTCAAACTGTGCCAGTTTTAAGGCGATAAGAAATGACTTTTGCTGTCCCTGGGAACCGAATTTTTTAATCGGATGGCTGTCAATTTCAAAAGACAGATCGTCTTTGTGAACACCCACGCTGGTATATTGCAATGCGCGGTCCTTTGCCAGATTGTCCTCGAATAATTCTGCCATGTTTTTTTCAAACAGCTGGCTGTCATAAACAATCTGAACCGTTTCGGCAGCATTGGTTATTGCCCGGTGGTGCTCATTAAATATCGGGATAAATTCCGCTATAAAGTTTTTTCGTTTTTCGAATATGGCATGCCCCAGCACGGCTAACTGCTCGTTATAAACGGCAAGGGTGTCTTTTTCGAAAGTGTGGTTCAGGGCAAAATACTTTAAAAGAGCATTGCGCTGTGCGGTTATTTTCTGGTACTGGATTAGCTGCTGCAGGTAGTAGCTGTCTGACTGCGAAATAACGCTGTCTATAAACTTCCGGCGTGTTTCGCTTCCTTCTATAATTAAATCCTGATCGGAAGGGGAGATGATCACCAGCGGAATAAAGCCGATATGGTCGGAAAACTTATCATAAGGTTTGCCGTTGCGTTTCAGGATTTTCTTTTGTCCCTTTTTCAGGCTGCACACAATCTGTTCCGGGCGTTCTTCTTTTTCGAAACTGCCGTCGACTACAAAGAATTCTTCGCCGTGTTTTATGTTTTGTATTGCTAACGGATTAAAATAACTCTTCCCGTAAGCCAGGTGGTATATCGCATCCAGGACATTGGTTTTACCAATGCCGTTTTTACCCACAAAACAATTGATTTTGCTGTCAAAGTCGTAAGTGGCTTCGGATATATTTTTATAATTAAATAAGGAAAGCTTCTTTAAATACACGTAGCGAAGGGATTATTTCTGAATTTTTCTGTCCATTTTTCAAAAGTGGGTGCAAATTATTGAAAAATATCGATAAAAAGGTCTTTTAAGTTTCAATAAAAAGTATATTTTTGCAGCTCAATAAATTTAAAATAAATGGCAACATATAACAAAAGAGGATACAAAGCCCCAAAACCAAAGGACGAAGCTGTTGAAAACGAATTTGACCAAGTAGAAGATATTCAGGATAAAAATAGTGCTACTGCGGAAGTTTTTAATAAATTAGACGAAGGTGCTTCCAGAACGGAAGAATGGGTAGCTAAAAATCAGAAATATATTTTCGGATTTGTAGGAGCTATTGCCATAGCTGCTGCCGGGTACCTTTTGTATAATAAATTTGTAGTAGGACCAAAAGAGGAAGATGCTGCAAATGAAATGTTCCAGGCACAACAATATTTCCAACAGGCAGTAGACGGACAGGCTTCGGATTCTTTATTCGCTTTATCGTTAAAAGGTGGTGAAGGAAAATTAGGATTCTTAGGGATTACTGAAAACTACTCCGGAACCAAAGCGGCTAACCTATCGCATTATTATGCAGGTATGGCTTATTTGAACACTGCAAAATACAAAGAAGCTGTACAACAGTTAGAGCAATTCTCTTCTGACGATATGATGTTAAAAGCGTTAGCTTTAGGTGGTATCGGTGATGCTTTTTCTGAATTAGATAAAAAAGAAGATGCTTTAACGTACTACAAAAAAGCGGCAGAAGCAAACGATAACGAATTTACAACACCAAGATTCCTGTTTAAAGCCGGTGAAACTGCTTTGGCCTTGAATAAAAAAGCAGAAGCTTCTAAATTCTTTACACAAATTAAAGAAAAATACGAAAGTGCTGCTGAAGCTGCAAATATTGATGCATTGATCGCAATGACAGAATAATAAATATGGCTACTGCAAATAAAAACTTATCCAATTACGATAAAAACACAATCCCAAGCGCGAAAGATTTTCGGTTTGGGATTGTTGTTTCAGAATGGAACGACAAAATAACGGAAGGATTATATTCCGGAGCGGAAGCAGCCTTATTGGATTGCGGTGCTTTGGAAAGCAATATCGTCCGTTGGAATGTACCGGGAAGCTTTGAGCTGGTATACGGTGCTAAAAAAATGATAGCAACGCAAAATGTAGATGTAGTCATCACCATTGGTTGTGTGATTAAAGGCGAAACCATGCATTTTGAATTTGTTTGTGAAGGAGTAACGCAGGGAATCAAAGACCTGAATGTTCAAACGGATGTACCGGTTATTTTTTGTTTACTGACCGATAATAACGAACAGCAGTCCATTGACAGAAGCGGAGGCGCTCACGGAAATAAAGGAACAGAAGCTGCTATTGCAGCGATAAAAATGGCCGACCTGAGAAAAAAGGCGTAATTTTTACCAACACTATACCTGTGAAACCTGTAACGCAAAACGTTACAGGTTTTTGTTTTCAGGGAATCCCGTATTAACAAAAAATTGAGAGGCTTCATTCGTTAATGTCTGCCATTTTCTTTAAATTTGGTGATTCGGAAAGAAAAAACTTTTAATTTAAACAGCTTCAAAATATACGAATGTCGAGTATTATCCAATTACTTCCCGATCACGTTGCGAACCAGATTGCTGCTGGTGAGGTGGTGCAAAGACCAGCCTCAGTAGTTAAAGAATTGATTGAAAATGCAGTAGATGCCGGAGCAACCGAAATCAAGCTTATCGTGAAAGATGCGGGTAAAACACTTATTCAGGTCATCGACAACGGTAAAGGCATGAGCGTGACCGATGCGCGTTTGTGTTTTGAACGCCATGCAACTTCAAAAATACGCCATGCCGAAGATTTGTTCGCCCTGCATACGAAAGGTTTCCGCGGGGAAGCACTGGCTTCCATTGCAGCTATTGCCCATGTGGAACTAAAAACCAAGCAGGACCAGGAAGAATTAGGAACCCATCTTATTATTGAAGGAAGTAAATTCGTTTCGCAGGATGTGGCCGTATTGCCAAAAGGGACGTCCTTTTCGGTAAAGAACCTGTTTTTTAATATTCCGGCGCGACGCAACTTTTTAAAATCGGATACGGTTGAGTTCCGCCACATCGTGGATGAATTTGAACGGGTGGCTTTGGCACATGCCAATATTCATTTTGTCTTGTTTCATAACGGAAGTGAAATGTTTAACCTTCCGGCTTCTAATTTCCGCCAGCGTATCGTGAATGTCTTTGGCGGGAAAACAAATGAAAAACTGGTTCCGGTTAAGGAAAGTACCGAAATTGTGGGCATACAGGGATTTGTCGGGAAACCGGAATTTGCCAAGAAAAGCAGGGGAGAGCAGTTCTTTTTTGTGAACGACCGTTTTATTAAAAGTGCCTACCTGCATCATGCGGTTATGGCAGCCTACGACGGTCTGCTGAAAGATGCCAGCCAGCCCAGTTATTTTTTATACCTGGATGTACCGCCACATACGATCGATATCAATATCCATCCGACCAAAACAGAAATTAAATTTGATGACGAACAGGCTTTGTATGCCATTTTACGCTCGTCAATTAAACATAGCCTAGGGCAATTTAACGTGTCGCCGGTTCTTGATTTTGAACGGGATGCCACATTAGACACGCCTTATGAATATTCGGGTAAAGAAGCGGAAACACCTTTAATCCAGGTGGATGCAAATTTTAACCCTTTTTTAGAGGAAACCCCTAAAACGTCGCAGGCGTTTACGGCTTCCTTTTCTGCTTCGGCAGGAAATTCTACAAAGTCTCCGGGTTCGAATCCCTCTTTCTCCGCAAGTTATAAAAAACAGGAATCCGGTCAGAGCTGGGAGAGTTTGTATGTAGGCTTAAAACAGGCTACAGAAGAAGTGGATGTGGCCGAAATTCAATTTGAGAGCGAGGAAGTAACCGGTTCTCTTTTTGATGACAGCGCGATAGAAGAAGTGTCGAATAACAGAACCTATCAGATCCATAAAAAATACATTGTTAGCCCGATCAAATCGGGTATGCTGATCGTTGACCAAAAAAGAGCACACCAGCGTATTTTGTACGAACAGTTCCTGACAAATATTACCGTACAGCAGGCTGCCAGTCAGCAGCTGCTTTTTCCGTTAGAACTGTATTTTACCAAAGCAGAGTTAATCCTGATTAAAGAATTGCAGCATTCACTGGAAAGCACCGGATTTGTTTTTGAATCCCTAGCTGAAGAAAGTGTTACCATTTCCGGTTTGCCGGTTAACGTAGCCGAAAGTGAAGTGTCTATTTTACTGGAGGAATTGGTTGGTGATTTACAGGGCGAGCTTCCGGACAGCAGTTTCAGTCAGTGTGACCGCATTGCCAAATCGATGGCAAGAAGCCTGGCAGTAAAAACCGGAACCTATTTAACGGAACGCGAACAGGAAACAATGGTGAATGCCTTGTTTGCCTGTAAAGAACCGAATGTTTCCCCTTTTCATAAACCCACTTTCATCACGATGCGTGTGGAAGACTTAGATAAACGATTTGCAATATGATGAATATAACCGAAACCGTTAAACAGTTAATTATAATTAACGTTATCTTTTTCCTGGGCGCAATGTTTGTTCCTGCGGCAAATACTTATTTGGCATTATGGTATTTAGAAAATCCTAATTTCGGTATCTGGCAGCCGTTAACACACATGTTTATGCATGGCGGATGGATGCACATTTTCTTCAATATGTTTGCGCTGTATTCTTTCGGGTCGGCTTTGGAACATTTCTGGGGGGCAAAGAAGTTTTTATTCTTTTATATTTCCTGCGGATTGGGAGCAGCCTTACTGCATTCGGGGGTAAATTTTTACTTATTCCACGACGGACTGAATACTTTAGTGGAAAGCGGTATTCCGAAATCGGAAATTCTCCAGATTCTGGCAGAGGGAAAATACAATACAAAATGGCAGGAAGTTTTATCGGTAAACCAGTTTAACAGCTTTATGGAAGCGTTTAGCGTTCCTGCTGTTGGAGCATCCGGAGCCATTTATGGTCTGCTGGTTGCCTTTGCGTTTATGTTCCCAAATGCAGAACTGGCGCTGATGTTTATTCCGGTTCCGGTAAAAGCAAAATATTTTGTACCGGGATTGTTAATCATCGATTTGATTTCAGGACTTTACGGAAGATCTATTTTTGGAGGCGCGAGCGGTATTGCCCACTTTGCCCACATTGGCGGAGCCGTTGTTGGTTTCCTGATGATGTGGTTCTGGAAAAAGAATCAGTTCGATAATAACCGTTGGGACCGATAATTCGGAAATAAATTATAAATTAGGAGTAGAATAACTGTAAAACATAAAGACGAGAATGAACATCATTGAGGATTTTAAAATGCAATATAAAATAGGGGGAATAGCACAAAAGCTTATTTTCTGGAATGTAGGTATTGCTATCCCGTTCTTTCTTTTAAGAGCATTTGCTCCTGCTCTTTTTGAAACAGTATTGGCCTGGACCAGTCTTTCATCCGTTGTGATGACGGCGGTAACCCGACCGTGGACGCTGCTGACGTATGCTTTTCTGCATGCCGATTTCTTCCATTTGTTGTTTAACATGATCGTGCTCAATTTTGCCAGCCGCTTGTTTACAACCTATTTTACACAAAAACAACTATTCGGTTTGTACCTGCTTGGAGCGATTTTTGCAGGAGTGTTGTTTGTTGCAACCGATTTTATTTTTCATAACAATACCATATTAGTAGGCGCATCGGGAGCCATCATGGCGGTTTTGATTGGTGCGGCGGCCTATTCGCCTTTAACCGAAATCCGCCTGTTGCTGGTTGGCAACGTAAAGCTGTGGCACATTGCCCTGGTACTGGTTGTTTTAGACCTGATTCAGATTCCGGTGAGCAATACCGGCGGACATATTGCCCATTTGGGTGGTGCTTTCTTCGGGTTTTTATATATAAAATTGCTGAAAAACGGAACCGACCTGACAAAAGGAGTTTCTGCTTTTCTGGATACGGTAGCAGGTTTATTCAGCCCTAAAAAAACAACACCGTTTAAAACAGTACACCGAAATACCCGTCAGCAGACAAAATCGACCGGCAATTCCGGAATATCCAATAAAGATGTTACCCAGAAGCAAATTGACGATATCCTGGATAAAATCAGTAAATCCGGGTATGACAGCCTTACAAAGGACGAGAAAGAATTCTTGTTTAAAGTTGGCAAATAAATAATTTCAGGCACACGCCTTATCCGCAAATTTAGTCTTTGGACGAAACAGTATGAAGAACTTATCATGGTTTAATAAAGTGGCTTTCTTTTTCAATATAGTGTTGACTGTATTGAGCTTTATTGCCTATGTACTGCCGTTCCTGGCGCCCAAGCTGTTCCCGTTCCTTTCGGTACTGACGCTGGTGCTGCCGCTGATGCTGATTCTGAATTTACTGTTCCTGTTTTACTGGCTGATCCAGCTGAAAAAACAGGTGCTGCTTTCGGTTTTTGTATTCCTTATCGGGATTACATTCTTTAATAAGTTTTATAAATTCTCGGCTAAAGATTTAATTGCAGAAGATGATGATTTTGTTGTGATGAGCTATAATGTGCGTTTGTTCAACGTGTTTGAATGGATCAAGCAGGACAATGTGATCGACAAGATCCAGGCTTTTGTACTGTCGCAAAATCCGGATATTCTATGCCTGCAGGAATATTCGAATACGCAGCCGGTGCAGTTTGACGGCTATAAGCACCAGTTTATTTATATGCAGGGCGATAAGGTAAAAACCGGTCAGGCTATTTTTTCAAAGTTCCCTATTGTAAATGGCGGTAATATTAAGTTTCCGAATTCGAATAACAATGTGATTTTCGCCGATATTAAAAAAGGAAGGGACACCCTTCGCGTGTACAGCATGCATTTGCAGTCTATCAAGATAAGCCCCGATATACACGAGAAAATCGATGAGGTGAAGTCTAAAAAGATATTCAGACGTATCAGTGAGGCTTTTGCCGTACAGCAATTACAGTCGGAGCTGATCAAGCAGCACAAAGCCGAATGTCATTACCCGCTGATCATCTGCGGCGATCTGAACAACAGTGCCTTTTCCTATGTGTACCGAAACATTAAAGGGAACATGAAAGACGCGTTTGAAGAAGCCGGTAAAGGTTTCGGGAAAACGTATGACTACGACTATTATCCGGCACGGATCGATTATGTGTTTGTGGACAAACGCATTGAAGTGAAAAATTTTGTGAACCACGATAATTTTATCAATTCCGACCATTTTCCTATTACCACCCGCCTGACTTTACGGGATGAGGCACCAACGACCAATACTAAAGAAACAACGGAAAAGAAAAAGTAGTTTTATAAAGACTGGTTTTTCAGGTATTCCATGGCATAACGCCCTTCGTTAAAAAGTACGTCCAGGATGCTCAGGTTGTTAATAAACCTGTGTTTTTCTTCAAATACCTGTGTGTACGGTTCAAAAACGGAAGTGTCTTTTTTACCGTTTACTAAAGAACGGAAATCGACTTTATCTGCCGGTTCGGCGAAATATTCAGTTGTTTTGGAGTAGGAGAAATCCATGCCCAGACAATCGGTAACGATTTCCATGACCTCAAAATTCAGGTCCATCATAAAAGTATGCTCTTTTTCAAATACCGGACGGATGTCGTCTTCAAAATACTCAAAGAAAGGCGATGTTCTGTAGGCTGCTTCCAGTGATTTCCAGTGCTGTTTCTGCCAGTTAAAGGCATTTTCAATCTTTACATCCTTAAATTTCTGGTGTAACACCGGACTGTGCTTTACCGGAATATTCAGCATCTGCATCCCGTTAGGGCTGTAAATATACATTCTGTTGCGATTGGTTTGCTTCTGGAAGTTGTCTTCCGTTTCAAACGTAATCGTATCTGTTTGTACCATCGCTGTAAAATGACTGATGGAAGGAAAGTAGGTAGGATGTATAAGGATGTTCATTTTGATGTGTGGTTTTTGATGTACGATATATGAGGTTTGATTTATGAAGAATGAGAAGTAAAAATAATTGCTGTGGTTTATGACAACTTTTAATTTTACTTCTCATCCTGTTTATGACGCCTGCATACTACATCGTAAAGCAGACAGCTTATGTCATAAATTAATTACGAGTTTCTTTTCGCTTTTCTTTTCTTGTAGAAGTCATATCCTAACCATGCTGCCAAAACAACTACGAAGTAGATAAAATACGATACTGGTTTCCCGCTTCCGCCAACTGTTGTGAATAGTCTTTCCCAACGTATTTTGTCGATGGCTTTAGCCCAGGGAATATTCTGATCCAGACTCATCCAGATGAATACCGGTTTTCCCACTACGTTTTCGAAAGGTACATAACCCCAGTAACGGCTGTCCTGTGAGTTGTGACGGTTGTCACCCATCATCCAGTAATAGTTTTGTTTAAAAGTATAAGAGGTCGCTACTTTACCGTTAATACGGATTTCGTCGCCATTCACTTTTAAATCGTTGTTTTCATATTCGGTAATGATCTGCTTGTAGAAAGGAAGGGTTTCTTTGTTTAAAACAACAGTTTTGCCTTCTTCCGGAATGTAAATAGGACCAAAGTTATCCTGTGACCAGCTTTGTGTACCCGGGAATATGCCTTGTTCGCGTTCTTTGGAAATATTTTTTGTGATCGATTTTACAATCGGATTGTTTTTGATGCGTTCTGCTGCTTCATCCGTTAAACACTGAAAGTAGAACAGGTTTTTATCCTGAACATAGTGAACTTCGCTCGGATTTAATTTCAGGTCATTAATCAGGTAGTTGTAGTCAAAAGCATTACCGTCTGTGATAACCTGGTAAGAGAACTGTATTTTTTGTCGGTCGTGTAATTCAAGCGGTTTCCCGTTAATCATCACTACCCCGTCTTTAATGGAAAGACTATCGCCCGGAATACCAACGCAGCGTTTTACATAGTTGGTTTTTTTGTCAACAGGCTTATAGGTATATTGTCCGGAATTGTCGCCAAACATGGTTCTAACGGTGTCTACCGGCCAGTTGAAAACAACGATGTCGTTACGTTCGATTTTTTGGATTCCCGGTAAGCGGAACGACGGGAATTGCGGCCAGCTCAGGTAGGATTTGGTATTGATAAGCGGAATGGTATCGTGAACCATCGGCATTGCCACGGCTGTTTTTGGCGTTCTGGCGCCATAGTGAAATTTGCTTACAAAAAGGAAGTCACCAATCAATAAGGATTTTTCCAATGAAGAAGAAGGAATGGTGTACGGCTGCATCACATAGGTGTGTACTAATGTTGCCACTACTACGGCAAACAACAGCGAACTTAAGGTGTTGTCCTTTTTAACTTCATTCTTATTCGGGATATAAGTTACATTCTGGGTATAGTTGATATAATAGATATACAAACCTAAAGTCACCACACCTAAGATGGTGTCAACCGGCGTATTCTTACCAAAGCTTCTCAGGGTTTCCACCCAGATAACCGGGAACATGATCAGGTTCACGATAGGGATGAACAGTAGGATGGTCCACCATTTCGGGCGGTCGATAATTTTCATCAATACAATCG
Organism: Flavobacterium inviolabile; assembly: GCF_013389455.1. NCBI lineage: Bacteria > Pseudomonadati > Bacteroidota > Flavobacteriia > Flavobacteriales > Flavobacteriaceae > Flavobacterium > Flavobacterium inviolabile. The sequence goes on from NZ_CP058278.1 coordinate 1,747,016, forward strand.
CATTGTAAACCGGAATAGCGGCTTCCCAGGATTTTCTACCGGCCTTTTCGTATAATTTCCATGTTCCTATATAGTGTACAAGCTGTATAACCAGGAAGAATATAAACCATTGAATAAGTGTCATGTCTTTGTTTGTTTAGTATATTATTAAATCAGATTTAATACGTCTTTCATTGTGAAAACACCCTTTTTTCCGGCGATCCATTCGGCAGCAATTACGGCTCCAAGAGCGAATCCTTCCCGGTTGTGGGCAACGTGTTTGATCTCTATAAAATCCACATCAGAATTATAGGTCACCGTGTGTGTGCCCGGTACGTTTTCAATACGCTTGGCATCAATCTGTATTTCACCGGCTTTGGGAGCACCCATCGTCCAGCTGTTGTAGCCGGAATTTTCGATAATTCCTTTTGCCAGGGTAATCGCCGTACCGCTTGGCGCATCCAGTTTTTGCGTATGGTGGATTTCTTCCATCGAAACGTTATATTCTTTTACATTCGCCATCATCTTTGCCAGATAATTGTTCAGTTCAAAGAAAATATTAACACCCAGACTGAAATTGGAACCATAAATAAAGGCTCCGTTTTTCTCCTGGCACAATTGTACCATGTCGTTGTATTGTTCCAGCCATCCCGTTGTTCCGGATACTACTGGTATATTAGTAGCAAAACAGGCGGAAATGTTACTAACGGCACTGTCGGGAACGCTAAAGTCTATGGCAACATCGGCTTTTTCAAGTCCGTCATAAGAATCGGCACTGGATTTTCGAAGTACAATTTCATGACCTCTTTCTAAAGCAATTCGTTCAATTACTTTACCCATTTTACCATATCCTAAAAGAGCAATTTTCATTTGGTGTGTAGTATTAAAAATTATAATTCAGTGTTAATCCTAAACTGTGTTTATAATTCATATCGTTTTGATAAATGTCAGGACGAACGGAAAGATTATCGTTTACGTTAAACTGCATTAAGTGGGCATCTACATTGGCATCTACGATGTTTAAAATGTAAATCCCTACGGTAATCAGCATGGAAAGGTCACGGTTTCGCTGATAGAATTTCTGGGCTTCTACCAGTCGGTTGTTATCCAGGCCGCCAAAATAAGGATCGTTCGGATCAGATGTTCCGTTCAGACGTTTTTTGTATTCGCTGCGGAAATCGTGATACTTGTTATTGTTTGTGGTGTAAAAATACAAACCGGTTCCCAGTCCGATATAGACTAAAGGAACCTTCCAGTATTTTTTATTGTATATCTGTCCTAATCCGGGTACTACGGCAGAATAAAAGGCTGCTTTAGAGGGGGCAAGCGGATTAATTCTGACGGGTTTGACAGAGTCAAGTGCTTTTAATATGGCGTCGTCTTTTTTATTTTGAGAAAAAACAAACTGACTTATTAGAAGCAGTGTGATAATCAGTATGGAATTGCAGCGACTCACTAACCTTCTATTAGCTTAATAATTCTTTTAAAATCTTCTTCAGAATGGAAAGGAATGGTGATCTTCCCTTTACCATTGCCGGCAACTTTTACATCAACCTTAGCCCCGAAAAATTCAGTAATGGCTTTTTTGTTTTCTTCAGCAACATTAAAAGAGGTACCTTTTGGTGCTTTTGGTGCCGCCGGTTTTAAACTGTCCTGATATGCTTTTACCAAAGCTTCCGTTTCGCGGACAGAAAGATTCTGGCTTACAATTTTCTGGTAAATATCGGTTTGAACGTCAAGATCTTCAATGTTGATGATGGCACGGCCATGACCCATAGTGATAAAACCGTCACGGATTCCGGTCTGGATAATCGGATCCAGTTTTAATAAACGAAGATAATTGGCAATAGTAGAACGTTTTTTACCAACACGCTCACTCATTTGTTCTTGTGTTAACTGAATCTCGTCAATTAAACGCTGGTAGGATAACGCGATCTCGATAGGGTCTAAATCGTGACGCTGAATGTTTTCTACCAATGCCATTACTAACGATTCGTTATCGTTAGCCAGACGGATATAAGCCGGAACAGTTGTTAATCCTACTAATCTGGAAGCACGCAAACGGCGCTCACCCGAGATCAGCTGGTATTTGTTGAAATCTAATTTACGAACGGTAATCGGTTGGATTAAACCCAGTTCCCTGATGGAAGACGCTAATTCCTGTAAGGATTCCTCGTTGAAATTAGTACGCGGCTGAAAAGGGTTTATTTCAATAGCATCTAAGTCAAGCTCAATAATATTCCCAACAACCTTATCGGCATTTTTATCCTCAACCGATTTGATATCGTTTTCAGGATCTTTTAATAATGCGGATAAGCCTCTTCCTAATGCTTGTTTTTTAATTGCCTTCGTCATAAAACCTTAGTTACTATTTTTTTTAATAATTTCTTCTGCTAAATGAATATAATTGGTTGCGCCTTTGCTGGTTGCATCATAGTTAATGATGCTTTCACCAAAACTTGGTGCTTCACTTAATTTTACGTTACGCTGAATAACGGTTTCAAAAACCATATCGTTAAAGTGCTTCTGTACTTCTTCCACTACCTGATTCGATAAACGCAAACGGGAATCATACATGGTTAGCAATAAACCTTCGATATCCAGCTGCGGGTTGTGGATTTTCTGCACGCTTTTAATCGTGTTCAGTAATTTACCCAAACCTTCCAGTGCGAAATATTCACACTGAATCGGAATAACAACCGAGTCGGCTGCCGTTAGCGCATTTAGCGTTAACAAGCCTAATGACGGTGCACAGTCAATAATGATATAATCATATTTTTCCTTAACACTGGCCAAAGCTTGTTTTAGCATATATTCACGGTTTTCTTTATCAACCAGTTCGATTTCGATAGCTACCAGGTCAATATGAGCCGGAATCAGCGAAACATTCGGTGCCGTACACGATAAGGTTGCTTCGTCCGGAGTATTGCTATGCTCTAATATCTGGTAGGTTCCTATTTCTACACTTTCTACGTCAATACCCAATCCGGAACTGGCATTAGCCTGTGGATCTGCATCAATCAATAAAACTTTTTTTTCCAATACGCCTAATGCGGCGGCTAAATTTACTGAAGTTGTAGTTTTTCCAACGCCACCTTTTTGATTGGCAATAGCAATGATTTTACCCATTTTGTCTTTAAAAATTTTGAACCGTAAAAATACAATTTATTATGGTTTATGAAAATGTTATTTGTTAACAATGTGATAAAGTTAAAAGTCCGTGTGAATGCTATGTGTATTGTGTTTAGGACTTTAGTTTTTGTTAGATCTTTCTATTAAAAAACAGCATGAAAGATTTAATGTTTTAATTGAGATTTTGTTACAAATGGTCTTTGTAAGAATGCTTTTTTTGTGATTTTAACACGAAGTGTTGTTTAATTTTATTATATTGCTATATTATTAACACAAAATTTTATATTATGAGCCTAGATGATTTTGAAAAAAATGTAATTACTCAAAAGAATGTAATTACAAAAAAAGAGTTGGTTAATGGTGGGTTGCTTACAGGAACGCAAACTACTAAAGTGTACAAAACCCATACAGCCATGAGCTCAATTCTCGAATGGATTTACGGAAACGATTACGGTACTCAGACAGATACTGCGGGCGATTGGAATGATGAAGGAACCTGTTAACCTTTTTTTTAGCAGATCTTTTTTTAAAAAGATCTGCTTTTTATTTTTTTTAGGAGCTCTTTGTGTGTCGTGTAAAAATTTTAAAGAAAAGAGTTGTCATGAAGATAAGATGTTTATTGATAACGGGAAGCCAAACATTAATAATTTAGACAATAAAATTTATAAAAGCGGATTGAAGTTTATTCACTCCATACGCTTTTTTAAAGGTGAAAAAGAATATTTTTTAGAATTAAAAAATTTAAGAGAGGAGCCTGTTTTAGTTCAGAAGAAAGATGTTGATGATGATGCTGTATTAATAAATAAATTTATTCTTACAGTTTTTAAAGGTGTTTGTAAGTCAGTATTAGAAGATCAAACAATAATAAAATACGATTATTATAATGATGATTGTCCTATTGGAGCTCTTTCGGAATTGTCCGGTATAATTGAAGATGAAAAAATGATTTTTTTGCATCCACCCAGGACTCCTTCCGGTTTTTCTTTTTTCGAAGTACTTCCTTTTCCTGTTATTAATCTGCCTTTAGCGTTAAATAAAGAATGGGAGAGTAATTTATATATTTCGGAAGAGATGAAAAAGGGTCTTAAAATAAATGAGTCTAATATTTATAAGAAATATAAAGTCATTGGAAAAGAAGTTGTTAGGATGAGGAAAACAGGATTGGTCGATTGCTATGTTATTAATTGTGAATCTTTGGCTGGTGAAAAAAGAATTTCATTTTGTAAGTACTATTTTAATGAAAAATTCGGTTTTGTAAAGTTAGATATTAACTATAGAGGGAGGAAAATAATTGTAGATTTGATAGAGGTAAAATGATTTTAATCTTAAGTGCTTATTTTGATCAAAGTACAAATGATGTTATAGATTGGCTCTGTCATTACAAAGCATCTTTTGTTAGAATTGATGGTGAATCATACTTGAATTCTGAACTGAATTATAAAGTAATTCTTTCAGATAACGGTATTGAATTAAGTCTTGGAAATATCTTGTTAAACAATCTTACAGCTGTTTGGAATAGAAGATGGATTCCGTATAATTTTTCATTTAATGATGAATTGGAAAAGTTTGAAGATGTTGATATCGGAGTTTTAGCAAATATTAAGAATAATGTAATAATCGAAATGAGGAAGTCATACAAACTGCTTTTCGATTTTTTACAAACCAAAAATATTAAATCGTTACCCTTTTTTAATTCAATAGCTATAGATAAATTAACAGTTCTAAAAGCCGCTGCCGGTGTTGGATTGAAAATACCTGAAAGTATTATTTGTAATAATAAAAATGACTTATTGAGATTTTACGATAATCATCAGAAAATTATAACGAAGCCTTTAGGAGAAGCAATGAGTTTTTCCGGGAAATCACATAGTTATCTAAATAAAACGGTTATAATTGAGGAGTGTTTTCTTGAGCAAATTGAAGAAAGATTTTTTCCTTCACTATTTCAGAAGTATATAGAAAAGGAAATTGAAATTAGAAGCTTTTTTTTAGAAGGTAAGTTTTATTCAATGGCAATTTTTTCTCAATTAGATAAAATGACTTCCGTAGATTTTAGAAATTATAATGATTTGCATCCTAATCGAAATACACCTTTTAAATTACCTGAAGAAGTTGAAAAAAGGATAGATAATTTGATGTCTGTTTTGAATCTTAATACAGGATCTGTTGATATTATACTAACTCCTGATAATGATTTTGTTTTTTTAGAAGTGAACCCTATAGGTCAATTTGGGATGACCTCATATCCATGTAATTATTACTTAGAAAAAGAAATAGCCAAATCTTTAATTGTAGACGTTTATGAATAATAAATTACCCGCCATATACTCATTGTTGGAAAAAGTTGAAAAGCAGAAAGAAACTGAAATGCAGGAATTGTTTTTTGATCATATAGGTAAATATAAAACAAAATTATCTATGTGTTCAGGGCCACAAAAACCTATTTCAAAAATGTTAAAAGATGAAGTACTTTAAATTATTTGCCGCTTGTATAATTGTAAAAGGTTTTAAACGAAGTTCAATATCAGATTTAGAAAGAAATAAAAATTATATCATTCCAAATTTTGTAGCCGACTTTTTGTTAAGAGGGAATGCTACGATTGATGTAGATGACAATTTAAAACAATGGATTGATTTATTTGTGAAAGAAGAATTAGGTTTTTTTACAAAATATCCGGATTATTATCCAAATTTAAGTTTGGAATGGGATAGCCCGGAAACGATAAATAATGCCATTATAGAAGCAGATAATTTAAATGAAACAGCGCTTATAGACCTTATTAATCAATTAAACGATTTAAGTTGCAGGTATATTGAATTCAGATTTTATTCAAATATAAATATTTCATTATTTGAACAAATACTAATAGACTTACATAAAGGGAGCGTTTCAGGTATCGTGATTTACGCTAAATATGACTCTAATGATATGGAATGTATTCAAGGGTTATTAGCGAAAAGTAATATTATATTAAGTATTGTTCTTCATTCCTGTAATGAGGAAATAATTAATGATAATCCGAGAATATACATTACAAATCAAATTATTAACGCATCTGTTCATTGTGGTCAGATCTCTCAAGACTATTTTTCGATTAACATAAAAACATTTACAGAATCGAATCATTTTAATACCTGCCTGAATAAAAAAATTGCCATTGATAATGATGGAAATATAAAGAATTGTCCGTCCATGAAAGAAAGTTATGGAAACATTAAGGATACTAAGTTAATAGATGTCGTTGATAATTCTTGTTTTAAAGATTATTGGATTATTAAAAAAGATGTAATCGATGTGTGCAAAAATTGTGAGTTTAGACATATTTGTACAGATTGCAGAGCTTATATTGAAGAACCAAACAATAAGTTTTCAAAGCCTTTAAAATGTGGGTATAATCCCTATACTAATAAATGGAGTGAATGGAATTCAGATCATTCTAAAAAGATGTTAATAGAATATTATGGTTTATGAAAATGTTATTTGTTAACAATGTGATAAAGTTAAAACAGTGAGGGAATTAGCAAATTACAATTATTTGCAGTAGCAATACCGGAGCCGAAATGGTTTTGCAGGATTTTTAGGATTATATAATCAGCAGTAGTAATACTACTCGTTGTATCCGTAAAAAGCAATAGAAAATAACAGCAATGCATTCGTTTATGCAGGTTGTGTACTAGATTGTTTAAGCATTGCAATGCATGATATTGTTGAGGTGTTGCAGTTGTTTGTTGCTGTCCTGCCATTGATTTTAAACAAACTGATTTACCGGAATAAAAAAGACCGGTAATTGCCCGGTCTTTTGATATTTTATTTGTTTCCTTTTTGTTTGATCATGGCTTCCAGCATGTCCCACATTTCTTTTGGAATGGCTTCCAGCAGGTTAAATTGTCCTGCGCCCTGCAGCCATTCGCCACCATCGATGGTAATGACTTCACCGTTAACGTAAGCCGAAAAATCAGAAACCAGATAGGCAGCTAAATTAGCCAGTTCCTGGTGGTCACCTACACGTTTTAACGGTACTTTTTTAGCTAAATCGAACTTGTCCTTTAAGTCACCCGGTAACAAACGGTCCCAGGCACCTTTGGTAGGAAAAGGTCCCGGTGCAATGGCGTTGGTACGGATGCCGTATTTCGCCCATTCTACGGCCAAACTGCGGGTCATGGCTAAAACACCTGCTTTTGCTGTGGCCGACGGGACTACATAAGCCGAACCGGTCCAGGCATAAGTGGTGACGATATTTAAAATAGTGGTATTGGTCTGTTTGGTATCTATCCAGTGCTTACCAAAAGCAAGCGTACAGTTTTTAGAGCCTTTTAATACGATATCAATAATCGTGTCGAAGGCATTTGCCGAAAGACGCTCGGTAGGAGAGATAAAGTTTCCGGCGGCATTGTTTAGTAAAACATCTACTTTTCCAAAAGCGTTCAGTACTTCCTGAAGCATGGCTTCTACCTGCTCATAATGGCGGACATCACATGGAACGGCAAGGCATTTTCCTCCGGTTTCCTGTTCCAATTCTTTTGCAGTATTTTGCAGTTTGTCCAGGTCACGGGAAGTTATCGCTACTTTTGCGCCTAATTCCAGGAAATATTTTGTCATGGCTTTTCCCAAGCCACTTCCGCCACCGGTTACGACAATTACTTTGTCTTCCAGCGCATTATCACGAAGCATTTTTGCTGTAAAATTCATAAGTTTTATTTTTTGGAAACGTAAATATAGGAAATTTTTTTATTATGCATGCATAATAAAAAAGAAAGCATGTGAAAGGTTTTGATACCGTTGAAACGGGAAACAAATTTAGGTAAAACAGGTTTTTAAACCTATGTAAAAGCAGCCGGTTGCCCGGAATCAGAAGGATTGCGGGTGCTGCTGCGGTAAAAGCAAAAGGGATAACAACTGCTGTTATCCCTTTTGGTTATTGGATTTAATAGGTCAGGACGATTCCGCCTCCCATACCCATATCGCTGTCGTAATGAGCCGAGAGCGACCAGTATTTGGTGAGGATATACCGGGAACCGACACTGTATTCAAAATCGGTATTCCAGGAACCCCAAAGCCGGACCCTGTCGGTTACCGGAATGTCTTTGCGGACAAACTGCAAACGGGCTTTGCCTTCATGATCCAAGCGGACATCGGCATTGATAAGCCAGGGCAGCTGGTAGATCAACCCGATACAGGCTACAGCCCTTTGGTTTTGGGTACTTGCCTGCCCGAACAGGTTTTCTTCCCGCTCAAGGCTGTTGTGGTAACGGAAATCAAATCCGGTATATACAGACAGGTATTGGTTTTTATCCAGATAGCGTCCGAAATGAGCTTCGGTTTCATATCCGGTATTTTTGTTAAAGCCCAGGCGCCATTCCACATCAAAGAAATTACGGGTGTTTTCCAGGCGCATTTCGCCATCGCTTCCGTTGCTTTCCAGGCCAACCTCAGCAGAGAAATAATAACGTCTGTCGTCGTTATAAACCATTTTCAAAGCCATTTCCGGATCCGGAATCTGCGGGTTAGGCGGTGAGTTTTCATAAGTGAAGATTCGACCCATTCCGGCCATCATGTGGTACAGAATGTGGCAGTGGAAATACCAGTCGCCATATTCCTCCGAAGCATGGAATTCGATCGTGTCGGTTTCCATCGGCATGATGTCCAGTACATTTTTTAACGGAGCATAATCCCCTTGTCCGTTCAGGATACGGAAAAAATGCCCGTGTAAATGCATCGGGTGCCGCATCATTGAATTGTTCGTGACTACAATACGAATGTTTTCTCCTTTTTTGATCAGTACTTTATCCGATTCGGATATGGTTTTATTGTTCAGGGTCCATACATAACGGTTCATGTTTCCGGTGAGCTCAAAATGCAGCGTCCGGACCGGACCATCGGGAAGGTTTGTTTTTACCGGCGATTTCAGCATGGCATAATTCAGGGTAACAATATCGGTATTGCCGGTTTCCTGATGTTGGTGACCTTCCATAGCCATGCCGGCAGTTTTTTTGTCCTTTTCCTTTCCGGTTATTTCGGGATACATAACAGTGTTCATGTCCATTTGCTGCAGGCTCATGTTCATGCCCATATCTTTCATGTTGCCGCCCACGGTCATCATGTCGTTCATCATTTTCATCCCTTCAAAATATTTCAATTTTGGTAAAGGCTGCTGCAGCTGTTTGACGCCGTTGCCTAACCAAAGGGAAGCCTGCCCGGTACGGTCTTCTGCCGTAGCGACCAGTTCAAAGGCGGTGTCTTTATCCGGTATCGTAACGATAACATCATAGGTTTCGGATACGCCTACAATAAAACGGTCGACCGCTACCGGTTGTACATCCATACCATCGCTGGCGACAACCGTTATTTTTCCTCCGGCATAGTTGAGCCAGAAGTAAGTGGAGGCACTGCCGTTAATAATGCGTACCCGTACTTTTTCGCCGGGTTTGAATTGAGGGGCATGATCTTCCTGTTTGCCGTTTACAAAGAAGCGCTCGTAATAAACATCGCTCACATCCATAGCATGCATGCGTTTCCATTCGTTGGTAAACTTGGTCAGGAAATGGCCTTTTCCAATCGCCTCGGCATAATTTTGTGTGGCACCTTTTTTAATGGCATACCAGTCGTTTGCTTTGTGCAGCGAACGTTCGATTTCATGCGGATTGGCATCGGTCCAGTCACTCAGCAGCATGGTATATTCCGGTAGTTCCGGTTCCTGCTTTTTATGGATGATAAAAGCACCGTACATCCCGATTTGTTCCTGCAGCATGGTATGGGAATGATACCAGTAGGTTCCGCTTTGTTTAATCGGGAACTTATAGGTGTGTGTAGACATGCCTTTTATCGGGGCAGTTGTCAGGTATGGAACCCCGTCCTGTTCATTCGGTAGGAGCAGTCCGTGCCAGTGAATGGATGTTTCGTGGTGCATTTTATTGTGTACGCGGATCACAGCAGTATCTCCTTCGGTAAAATGAAGTGTAGGCGCCGGAATGCTGCCGTTTATGGCAATGGCTTTTACTTTTTTGCCGGTATAGTTCACCACAGTGTCCGTGACATAGAGGTCATATTCCTTACTGTTTTGCGCATAGCCGCTAAGGGCTGCAAACAGCAGCAGCAGTTGATAACAATGTTTCATGCTACTGTTATTTTAAAGTTTCCACAGTACTGCCGCAGCTCAGCATGGCAGAGCCGTAATAAGGGTTTTTGATGGTATTTTCTTTACTTAACCAATGGGCGCCCTTACCGTTATCATACATCGGACACTTCTGATAGTAATACGGAGCGTCGTTAGTTGTTGTTTTGGCTAAAGCATACAGGTTTTCCGAAAGGGAGGCAAAATGATCGCGCTGGTGTTTCACATCTGTTGTTTCTGCTATATGTCCGGCATCGGTTTTTAAACTGCTCTGGATTTTCATCCACAGGGTGTGCTGTTCGGTTTTCATTTTGTCCATTGGCGCAGCAGCAATGGCTTTTACCAGTTCGGAAGCTTTGGCGGAAGCCGTTTTTCCGTCTGATTTAATCAGCGCATCTTTGATGGAAAAATAGGCCGTATATACCGGGTTAAAAAGCGGACTGTTCTGAGTGGTTTCCGCTGCCGGCATATCATGTCCTTTATGAGAATCATGGTTTTCTGCGATTGCGCTCACTTTTGCCGGTCGGTCATACTGGCAGCATTCCGGCAGGTTTTTATAGGCTTCATCCGGTGCGCGGAATGTCTCGCTGTCATAACCGGCATAGGCTACTTTTTTAAGGATGGCATCGGTATTGGTTTTGGTCTGATCGTAGGTAAGGGTCAGCATATCGGTATCGACATTCCAGTCGGCTTTTACGATACCTTTTTCATTTGCTGCTTTTTCAATGGTTTTCTTACACATCTCGCAGTTGCCATACACTTTTACGGTTTCCGTTTTCGGGTTTTTTATCTGTGCTTCACAGCTTGTAAAGACGAATGCCATAGCAACAGCCATGGCTATATTTCTTAAGGTTTTCATTGTATTGAATTTTTGAATTAAGGAATGATGTAAATAACAATAACCCGTACTGTTTGGGGTACAGGTGTAATCATATTCTAATAATCAAATTCGAAATACTCTGTTAAGCAGGTATATGGGCTGCTTGTAGCGGTTGGGTGGGTTGTAATAGGAATAATTAAAGGACTCGGTACTTTTAAAAATATAGGGTATTTCAAGTACGGCCGGTATTGTAAACTGTATATGAAACGGATTGCTGAATTTTTGGGTCAGCAATTCTGCTTTCTGCTGGTTGTCGTCAATTTTGATTTTGACCTGTTTGTCTTCGCAGCACGGTTTTTTGGTTGCCTTAATACCGCAAAAGCATTTTGTTTCGTTGGCAGCAGTATGACTCAGTGAGGCCAGTTCTTCTCCGCAAAAATGCGCCGATACATTAACCCCGACTGCGGGGATTAAGTATAAGAGCATTAATATGGTTGCGAAAAACTTTTTCATGAATAAGAATCAATCTTCAAAATTATCGAATTAATGGGATTTTGTCATTAATAATGTGTTAAAAAGTTTTTTAAGGGCTTGGCGGCTAACCGGGATAAGGTTTTTATCGGGTGATCTTTCGCAGGCGTTCCGTTGCCTGTAACAAAGTGTTGTCGTCTTTGGCAAAGCAAAAGCGGATTAGTTTAAGGTCTTTGCCATCGGCATAAAAAGTGGATATCGGGATGGTCGCCACACCATAGTCGGTGATGAGCCTTTTCGTAAAGTCGATATCGTTTTCATTCGAAAAAGAGGCGTAGGAAGCCACCTGGAAATAGGAGCCTTCACAAGGGAGTATCTCAAAAGGAGTTTGGGAGAGCAGTGCTTTAAAGTAATCTCTTTTTTTACGGTACATCGAGGCAATTTCTTTAAAGTCCACAATATCCAGATAGTCGCTAATGGCGGCCTGTGAAATACTGTTGACACTGAATACTAAAAACTGATGGACTTTTTTGATCTCTTTCATCAGGTGTTCGGGCGCAATGGCATACCCGATTTTCCATCCGGTGATGTGCAGTGATTTTCCAAATGAAGAAATCACAATACTGCGGTCGCGGAGTTTTTCATTGGTGTTAACCGATATATGGGGTTGTTCGTAGGTAATGTATTCGTAAACCTCATCCGATAACAGCAGTACATCCGGATACAGGGTCAGTAATTTTTCAAGCTGCAGGAAATCGGCAGCGGTCCATATTTTACCGGTTGGATTATGCGGATTGTTGATGATGAGCATTCTCGTTTGAGTATTCATCTTAGCCGCAATGGCTTCCCAGTCTGGAGTGTAATCGTCATTTAGCGCCACCCGGACCGGTTTGGCATAACTGAGCAGGATGGGGGCTTCATAACAGTCGTAGCTTGGGTCGAGAATGATCACTTCTTCGTTTTTGTTTACCAATGCCTGTATGGTGGCAAAAATAGCTTCGGTAGCGCCTGCGGTCACTAACATTTCCGTAGCCGGATTAACCGCACGATGATAGGACGCTGAGGTTAATGCCGCAATTTTGCTCATCAGTCCCGGATGTCCGGCCATTGGCGTATACTGGTGTACATTTTCTGTAGCGAGTTTTGCTGTAATGGTGGTCAATCGTTCGTCTACCGGAAAATTCGGAAATCCCTGCGACAGGTTAATGGCCTGGTGCTCGTTTGCCATTTGGGACATTACGGTAAAAATACTGGTGGTGATATGCGGGAGTTTGGACATTTTTTTGTTTTTATAGTGGATGTACCGGTGTATAAATGTATAAAAATATTTGTTGGAAAGGTAATCTTAGCAGGAGGGATGGTTTGGCGGCTGCCGGAAAACAGGTGTATTGTGCCTTCACTGTTACGGATTTTTGAGTGAAGGGCATTATGTGTTCCGGTTTAGGAGAGGTTTTAAGTGTTGTAATACAGGGTGTTGTGTTGTTTGTGATGATTTTTACAATGTGACATGCTAAGTTTTTATCATTTTTCTATTCGTTCATGCCGGGCTTTATACATTTGAAAAACAGAAATACCATTGTTATGCAAAACCGTTTTTGGGCTGTTAGTATTATGGCCATATTTTTTTTCGCACTGTTACCGGCTGCGAACGGAAAAAGCGTTGTCCGGCAGAAAGAATCCGCTGTCTTACCGTTTTTTAAAAATGATACTACTTCTGCCACTTTTCCCGGCGGACTACGAATTTATCATTCCCTGTTTCATAAAAAGATTAAACTTGGAGTAATTAATATGGTTTACGATAAGAGTAATAGAGGTGCCGAAACAATAATCAGATGTACTGTGAATTTTGTTATTACCGAAAACGGCGATATGGAAAATATCAGTGTAACGGGAAGTAATGCTTCGGCTAATGCAGAGGTATTGCGTACTATAAGCAGTCTTGTAACGTATAAATGGCTTCCGGCACAAAAAAATGGCATTCCGGTTCGACAGAAGTTAATACTTCCGGTCAGTTTTGTTGTCGATGAGCCGAGAAGTGATGAAAAAGAGGCGCTGATCAGTTCGCTTTTAGAAGTGCTTAAAGTAGAAAAACAGGGTGCTAAAGAATTTACGCCGGTACTCAACGCTTTGAAAAAAAAGCATAAAGGGGTTTCGGATGTTTTCTGGAAAAAGGTGTTTAATGAAGGTAAGGGAGCATATCAGGAGCTGTATGAGCAGGGATACCGATATGATTATACGGAAACGGAGATTGCCGGTTTACTTGAAAAAGCAAAAGGAAGACCGGGCAATACGGCAAAAGATTTTTATATGGTTCCGGAAGATCAGATAAAAACTCTTAAGGATTGTTTTATGGAAAGAATAACTGAGGTGATCGTGAAAGGAATCGATTTTAAGAAATTCCCTTCCGACTAAAATTAATACCTTTTGGAAGATTTACAAATGCAAAAGCCAACCTTAAGGCTGGCTTTTTATAGTGTTTTTTTATGAAAGTAGTTACGCTTCCATTAAAATATCCAGAATCTTAATAGCGGCTTCACTGATTTTTGTTCCGGGACCGAAAACGGCTACGGCACCACTATCGAACAGGTATTGGTAATCCTGCGCCGGAATTACTCCGCCAACAATCACCATAATATCTTCACGGCCGTATTTTTTAAGTTCTTCGATAACCTGCGGCACCAATGTTTTGTGTCCGGCAGCTAAGGAAGAAACACCTAAAATATGCACGTCATTTTCAACGGCCTGTTTGGCAGCTTCTGCCGGCGTTTGGAATAGCGGACCGATGTCTACGTCAAAACCAACATCGGCATAACCGGTCGCTACTACTTTTGCCCCGCGGTCGTGTCCGTCCTGACCCATTTTGGCAATCATGATACGCGGACGACGTCCTTCGGATTTTGCAAAAGCATCGGCCAGTTGTTTTGCTTTTTCAAAACTTTCATCGTTTTTAATTTCTTTACTGTACACGCCACTAAAGGATTTAATTTGTGCTTTGTATCTTCCGAAAACCGATTCCATAGCATCGCTGATTTCGCCTAAAGTGGCTCTGTTGCGTGCTGCATCTACGGCTAATTCCAATAAGTTCCCGTTTCCGGATTGTGCACAGGCTGTCAGTGCTGCCAGGCATTCCTGTACTTTTTCGGTGTTTCGGGTTGCTTTAATATGTGCTAATCGTTCGAGCTGTTGTTTACGAACGGTCTGGTTGTCTACTTCAAGGATGTGTAACGGGTCTTCTTTTTCAAGACGGTATTTGTTTACGCCTACAATAATATCCTGTCCGCTGTCGATACGCGCCTGTTTACGGGCGGCAGCTTCTTCAATTCTCAGTTTGGGAATTCCGGCTTCGATGGCTTTTGTCATACCGCCTAATTCTTCTACTTCTTCAATGAGTGCCCAGGCTTTCTGTGCAATTTCATGCGTCAGGCTTTCTACATAATAACTTCCTGCCCACGGATCAACCGTTTTGCAGATTTTGGTTTCTTCCTGTAAAAAGATCTGGGTATTACGGGCAATACGCGCCGAGAAATCGGTTGGTAAAGCGATCGCTTCATCCAGGGCATTGGTGTGCAGGGACTGGGTTCCTCCAAATGCTGCGGCTGCGGCTTCAATAGCCGTACGGGCAACATTGTTAAAAGGATCCTGTTCGGTCAGGCTCCATCCGGATGTCTGGCAGTGCGTTCGCAATGCTAATGATTTATCGTCTTTAGGTTCGAATTGCTTCAATAGTTTTGCCCAAAGCATTCTTCCGGCACGCATTTTGGCAATTTCCATAAAGTGGTTCATCCCGATAGCCCAAAAGAAGGACAAACGCGGGGCGAATTCATCAATTTTCATTCCGGCAGCCAGTCCGGTACGGATGTATTCCAATCCGTCTGCCAGGGTATAAGCCAATTCAATATCTGCGGTTGCTCCGGCTTCCTGCATGTGATAACCGGAAATGGAGATCGAGTTGAATTTGGGCATTTTTTTACTGGTATAATCAAAAATATCAGCAATGATTTTCATCGATGGTGTAGGCGGGTAGATGTAGGTATTACGTACCATAAACTCTTTCAGAATGTCGTTCTGAATGGTTCCGGACAGTAATTTTGCTTCTACGCCCTGTTCTTCGGCAGCGACGATATAGAACGCCATGATGGGCAATACCGCTCCGTTCATGGTCATGGAAACCGACATTTCATGCAACGGAATCTGGTCGAATAAAATTTTCATGTCTTCCACACTGTCAATCGCTACGCCGGCTTTTCCAACATCACCCACTACCCGTTCATGATCGCTGTCATAACCACGGTGTGTCGCTAAGTCAAACGCAACGGAAAGTCCTTTCTGTCCGGCAGCAAGATTCCTGCGGTAAAAGGCATTACTTTCTTCTGCGGTAGAGAATCCGGCATACTGGCGGATGGTCCACGGACGGCGAACGTACATGGTTGCATACGGACCGCGCAGGTTGGGTGCAAATCCCGCTCCGAAGTGAAGGTGCTCCAAATCCTGTAAAGCTGCTTCGGAATAGGTTTGTTTGATTTCAATTCCTTCTGCATTCACAATGGTTTCCGCATTAACGGCATCCGATTGTGTTCGGGAATTTTCTAAGGTTATATGTTGAATGTTCTTTCTCATTTCAAATCTGATTATTATCCTGATTAGCGTTAAGAAGCTCTTATTGCTTTTCCGTTTCCAGTCGTTCCTGTTCTAATTTTTCAGCCAATCGTTTTTCGATGATCGGTGTGATTAATGTTTTTCTCGGGTTGACTTTTACAAAAGGATATAATTCTAAATCATGGCTCATTCGGTCTTCTTTATTAGGGTATTTGTTGGTTCCCAATAAGATTTCTTTTCCATTGTCGAATAATTCCTGTTCTTTTTTAGCGCTTTCACTGATTTTTCGCTGGATGGTTCCTTCGATTAATTGTGTGATGAATCCGCCGTTTGTTTCGATATCTTTAAACAGATTCAGTGCTTTTTCGGCTAACTGATCTGTCAGGTTTTCAATATAATAGGCACCGTCAGCCGGATTGTTAACGATGTCGAAATAGCTTTCATGTTTTAAAACCAAAAGCTGGTTTCTTGAAATTCTGTCGCCAAACTCGTTGTCTTTATGATAAAGCGCGTCATAAGCCAGATTGGACACGGCATTGGCGCCTCCTAAAATAGCACTCATGCATTCGGTTGTGGTACGAAGCATGTTGACGTTGTAATCGTAAAGTGTTTTGTTTCGTTTGGTAGGAATGGCAATGATATGACAGTCAGATTTATGGTCGTATTCTTTTGCCAGTAAGCCAAACAGCAGGCGTATTGCACGTAGTTTGGCTATTTCAAAGAAATAATTGGTTCCTACAGCTACCTGGATCGTTACCGGAGTACCGATGGTGGCTATGCGGTTAAAATATTCGTTTGCATGGGCTAAAGTGTAAGCGATCTGCTGTACAATATTGGCACCGGCATTTTGATATAATGTACTGTTAATGCTCAGGAAATGAATGTTCGGGCATTTTAGGGAAATGTCATTCAGCGTGTTGAAATCGGTATCCAGATTGCTGTGCCAGTTACCTTCTTTTGCCAGCTGGCCGATAGGGTCAATATGAACAAAAACGGTAGTCTGGTGTTTTTTGGCAATGGCATTTATCTTTTCAAGGAACGGCAAATCCAGGAAATCGAAGTTCAGATATACCGGAACCGTTTCCAGCGGAAGGGCGGATAACAGTTTTTCAATATCGACTTTTTCATTTTCAAGTGTGAATCGCAAACTTTCTGCACCGCGGGCTACTGTTTCTTTAGCTCTTGCGATGGATTTATCAAGGTCGTGAACAAAAATGTTCTGTACAATCTTAAAATTAGAAGCTTCGGTAGTAACTCTTAAAGGTTTTTCGGCTTCATCGATATGATAAAACGGACGAACCTTAATTCCTTCGGGACTTTCCCAAACTAAAGTTTCGTTATAATCGGCTCCTTTCAGTTCATATTGAATTTGTGTTTTCCATTGTTTGGACGACACTGGTTCAAAATCAGTAAACAGTTTGTTACTCATAATGCAAAATTAAAGTGATTTTGTGTCTTCTTCAGGCACATCTTCTTCAAACTCGATGATATAAATATCTTCTTTATCACGTTTCATATAATATTTTTCACGTGCATATTTTTCTACCTGGTCGGGATTTTTAAGTTTTTTGATATTCTCGCTGTCCTTTTTGATCTCTTCCTGATAGTATTTTTTATTGTCTTCGAGTTCGTCGATTTCCTTATTTAAAACGCGGTGTTCCAAATAAGAATAGTTGTCCAGAAAAAGCATCCAAACAGCAAAAAACAGCAGCACCAAAACATACCGGTTCCCGAGTATTCTCAGAAATGGATATTTGGTTACAAGTTTTTCGAATGCTTTTTTCATGGGTTATAAAGGTAATTATAAATTATGATATTCTCTGATTGATTACGGCACGAACCACATCGATGGCTACCGTGTTGTATTTGTCATTTGGAATAATAATGTCCGCATAGGCTTTTGACGGCTCGATGAATTGTTCGTGCATCGGCTTTAAAGTAGACTGATAACGGCTTAAAACTTCTTCCATGTCACGGCCGCGTTCGGCGATATCCCGTTTTAATCGTCGGATTAAACGCTCGTCAGAATCAGCATGAACAAATATTTTAACATCGAACATATCGCGTAATTCCGGATTGGTAAGGATCAGGATTCCTTCCACAATCATTACCTTTCTGGGATGGGTCACAATGGTATCGTCTGTTCTGTTGTGTGTTACAAAAGAATATACCGGCTGTTCGATTGTTTTTTCCGCTTTTAAATCCTTCAGGTGTGCCACCAGTAATTCAAAGTCGATGGCTCTGGGATGGTCAAAATTAATAAGAGCTCTTTCATCAAAGCTTAGGTTGTGAGTAGCCTTATAATAGGAGTCCTGTGAAATAATCCCTACTTCTGTTTCGGGTAATTCATTCATTATCTGATGGACTACTGTCGTTTTTCCACTGCCTGTTCCTCCGGCAATACCAATTATTAGCATAAAGCGTTTTTATTATTTTTAATCTCGGCAAAAATAATAATTAATAGGATGTAGGGTTTATTTTTTTTAGTTTTATGAGGTTGCAATTCTTTTTGGAAAGTAATTAAGAATAGGTATAAATTGTTCTTTGCAAAAGAAGAACGTAAAAATAAGCAGGAATGGACTTTAAAACATTGGAAAACATCAGCGATACGATTATCCTGGAAGCCTTTAATGCTGCTTTTTCGGATTATTTTATCCCGCTGTTTTTTGATTGGAACAGTTTACAGCTCAAATTGTATTCGGAAAGTATCGACAGGAAGGTTTCGGTAGGCTGCTTCGATGGTGATAAACTCGTTGGGTTTATGCTGCACGGAATGAATGTTGTTGGCGGTATAAAAACAGCTTATAATGCCGGAACCAGTGTGCTCGCGGAAGCCCGCGCCCATAATGATAAGCCATTAGTGGTGACGAATATTGATAAAACGACAGCACAGGTCAGCCGCTTTTTGACGGCTCATGGGCTGGAACCTTTTATCGGGCAGTATGAAATGAAAATGATGCAGACTTAAGTTACAAGAGTACCAATATGAAAAATACAACGATTAACGATGAAGAAGAGGTAAAGCGCTTTATGCTTTATCTTGCCGGTAAATATGCTCTGGAAGAGATTAAAGTTGATGCCAAAAAAACTCTTTTAAAAGAAGGGGAGAAGGCATTGCGGATCTATTTTGTAAAAGAAGGCTGCCTGCGGCTGTGGATGAACAGTAACGGAAAAGAGATCACGAATCAGTTCTTTTTTGAAGGAAGTCTGGTGGCTTCTTTGGAAAGTGTGATCACGAATCAGCCGAGTGATTTTTACCTTGAAACATTAGAAAAATGTACGTTGTATGTTTTGGAGAAAGACCAATTTGAGGTTTTATGGAAAGAAGATGCCGAATTTAAAGAATGGTTTGACCGTTATATTTTAAACCGGTTTATCTATTATTCCAAACATCTGTTATCGTTTTTAAAAGATAAACCCGAAGACCGCTATGTCAATCTGCTTAAAAAGAATCCGACAATCTTCCAACGGATTCCGCAGCATTATATCGCTACCTATTTGGGAATAACAGCGGTATCGTTAAGCCGTATCCGGAATAAAACGGCGAAACAATCCTGATTTTCTTAACAATTGTTATCGTTTGGCAGAAGGAGTCTGGCGGAACTTTGCCAAAAAAATAACTTATGAAAGCAGCGATTATAAAACAATTGGGCGATGTTCCGGTTTGTGAAAATTTTCCGGATCCTATTCCTCAAAATGAAAATGAAATTCTGATTAACGTTACGGCAGCGTCGGTTAAAAACCTGGACAAACTGCGGGTGAGCGGCAGGCATTATGCCAGTTACAAACAGCTTCCTGCTGTTGTAGGCTTTGACGGTGTGGGTATTCTGGAAGACGGAACCCGGGTATATGCACAGGGTATAAGCGGTATGATAGCCGAAAGAGCCCTGATTCCCAATCATAAATATATTGTCCTGCCGGAGAAAATCGATGATGTAACGGCAGCGGCACTTCCCAATGCGGTTATCGGTTCGGCAATGGCATTGCAGTTTCGCGCTAAAATTCAAAAAGGAAATGTTGTACTGATCAACGGGGCTACCGGGGTGACCGGTCAGGTAGCGGTACAGCTGGCCAAACATTATGGCGCTTCCAAAGTGATCGCGACCGGCAGAAACGAGCAGTCTTTAGCAAAGTTAACATCTCTTGGAGCCGATACAGTTGTTTCTTTAAAAGCAGCGGATGAAACCATTGTTGAGGAATTAAAGGCTGTTCAGCAGGCAACACCTGTAGATATTGTTATTGATTACCTGTGGGGACATTCGGTGGAACTGTTGTTAAAAGCACTGAAAGGAGCCGGCGGTTATACCCATCCGGTGCGTATCGTTACCGTGGGAAGTATTTCCGGAGAAGAAATTGAGCTGCGTTCTGATGTGTTAAGGAGTTCTGCGATTGAAATTCTGGGTTCCGGGATCGGCAGTCTTTCCGAATTGGAAATGAAAAAGTTTATCACGGAAATCCTGCCGGAAACATTTCAGCTGGCAGCAACGGGAAAGCTTGTCATTGAAACGGTAACCGCACCATTGGACGCCGTTCATGAAGTTTGGAATGCTAATATAGATCCGGGAAAAAGACTGGTGATTTGTATGTAGCCAGAAAATGCTAAAAATAAGTTTGCTACCCGGAATCTTAAAGAAAATTTCCGATGTTTGTAAATAAAATAATACATAAAAAAAATGATAGCAATAGTAGCAACGCTTAAAGCAAAAGAGCACTACAGGGAAGAAGTTGCAACCGCACTTCAAAAACTGGTGGAAGCATCTTTACAGGAAGATGGATGTCACGAATACCGTTTGCATACCGCAATTAATAATCCTTTGGAATTCCTGTTCTATGAATTATGGGAAGACAAGGAAGCTATAGATAAGCATACTCAAACGGAACATTTCGTGGGTTTCCAAAAAAATGCTGCCGAATGGCTTGAAAAAAGTGAGATCAATCTTTATAAACCTTTATAAAAATAATTTTAGAATGTCAAAAACAAAACTGCTGGCGTTTTTATGCTGCTTCACTTCCTTTGTTGCCTTTTCCCAAAGTAGTGTTAAGCATGAAGGACAGGAAATCAACCGGATCGATAAGGACGGAAAGAAAACCGGAATCTGGAAATTATTCGATAAAGCAAGGGATATTACGATTGTCGGAAAAATGAAGGATGATGTTTTTGTTTCCAATATCGATTACTATCAGAAAGGAAAGTTAATGGTGACGCAGGATAAAGACAATAATGATACGTATATTTTTTATATTGATTCGAAACCCGTTTCCGTTAAAGAGGTAAGGGAAAATGACAAGGTCAGCATGGTAAAAGATAACGGGGAAGAGATGGATAAAGGAACAAGAGATTCCTTTTTTAATATCATGATGGTAGAAGCGATGTTTTATGGCGAGACCGGTGCGCTGCCCAATTTTCTTAATAATGAGTTGAATAAAAAAGAATGGGATCATTCCGGGAAGGTAAAAATAGTGTGGATGATTGATAAAAACGGATCGGTAAAAGATGCTAAAGTGATGAAAACCGATGATCCGGTTTTAAACGAAGACGCCATTCGTATTATTGAAAGCATGCCGAGATGGCAACCGAGTTTTTCCAAAGGAAAGTTTTATCAGACCAGATTAAATACAACAATATCGTTTAATGATATGTAAAAGTTTTTAAAGTTAAGCCGCTTGTTAAAGCGGCTTTTTTATTTACAAAAGGCACTTACTGGAGGCAAGAGTCAGCAAATTCAAAAGAGCTTACATGACAATATAGGCTATTTCTTTTTACAGAAATAATTTTGACAGTTCTTCTGCATGTGCCTGATTATAAGACAGTACATAAGCGATATAAGGAACGAAAAGCAGTATGCTAATCAGTAAACCGATTCCTAACGCCTTATATTCCTCATGCCTGATGATTATGAAAACGACCCATATTAAATTGAGTGTCATTATAATATGTCCTAAATGTGCGATCAGATTTATGGCATTCCATGACAATACAAACATTGCCATCGTTCCAAGAAAATAGATCGGCAGAAATGTTATAATCAGGTAAGCAGCCTTTTTCCTTATCAGAAACGCAAGGAATAAGAGTAAATATAAGAAACTGGTTGGAGCACAGGAATTAAATGAAATCCATTGTATCCAGCTAACGTTCAATTTTACCAAGAAAAAGAATGTGCTGCTCAGGGTGATAAGAAACAACAATACTGCTAAAATAATTCCTGCTGTTTTCTCTGTTTTGGTAAGTTTCATATTTCAAAAAGATTATAAGGGTTTTATAGGAATACAGATATCTGCGATAAACCTGTGTTCAGGATTTTCACTGTAATCGTTATGATAGTATTCATAAGTAGGACTATCAGCAGGCTGGCAGCCACTTTCTGTCAGCCACGCACACATCGTGTTCCAGGCTTCTTCAAATTCAGTTTCTTTAATTTTAAAACGACCGACAGCATACTTACCTGATGGAATATTTAATTTGCCAATTTCGCCGTCAACTTTTATATTACCATCTACAATAATACTGGCATCCTGGCGTACTTTATCGATACTTGTCACAGCAGGGTCATCCTGATAAACGGTTACGGTTCTGGTGCCTGGGTTCACCAATCCACGGGGAATAGCCCACTTGAAAAGCTTTTCGTAAGCCTGTCCGATCTTGTTAAATGCACCTGTGTGGCGACAATAGATCAGATTCAGTTGCGGCATTTGTCTGATTTCAATTTTTGTGTCCATAATGATTAATGTATTCAATTCGACACTATAAAATTGTGCATTAATCTGCTGGTAATTTTTGCCAATCTTGCTGACTGCTTTGCAATCCTTGCTATATCTGATCCCGTTTTTAATGTAAATCGGCTTGTCCTGATTGCGAAATTCTGTGGTGGTCATATTAAAATGACTTTTAAATGCCCTGCTGAAAGAGGATATATTAACGAATCCGCAAAGGAATGCAACATCGCTTACCGATGCCTTAGGGTTATTATGCAATAATTGCGCTGCTTTTTCTAATTTAATACGGGACACAAAGTTATTCGGGGTTTCACCCACCATTGCTGTAAATATCCGGTGAAAATGATATGGAGAAAAAGAAGCAACACCAGCCAATGTGGCAAGATCGAATGATTTATCTAAATGGAGCCTTATGTAGTCCATCACCCGGTTTATCCGGGTTGTGTACTCTTGTCTGCTAAGTTGTTTCAGATTCATGTTGTCAATTTTTCGATATAAAGTTACATAATGATGGTGTTGTATTTTATACGAATCTTGCTGATAATAAAATGATTATGAGGTGTTTTGCTTTAGCTTGCTTACGAACTCCTTGTGAGATAGTTGACGAATTTTAGAAAAAGGCCTTGTTACATGGTAAATAGGGCGGGTTTTGATTCCGCATTGTTTCGCTTTCTTGTTTTAGTAGTCTTTTGTTTTTAGTGAAAAAATAATATGGTTGAGTTGTTTATTGTTTGATGAGAAAATATATGATGTATGTGTTAAATGTGTCTATAATTTTTATCTTTATGCTGATTCTTTAATTTTTTTTTAAATGATTAATCATTGATAATATATGAAATATAAGTTTTTATTTTATTTGATTTTTTTCATGATAAATGAAGTTTATTCTCAGGTACAAGTGTATGTGTCTCCACTGCCATTAGGTAATGATATTACGGGCAATGGTACTTTAGCTAAACCCTTTCTAACCCTTCAAAAAGCAAAAGAGTATGTTAGGACAATCAACTCCAGTATGACACAAAATATTGAAGTAAATATATTTCCTGGGGAGTATCTTTTGAATACTACTTTACTGTTTGATAATTTGGATAGTGGAACAAATGGTAAAAGAATAATTTATAAAGCGTATGACTCGAACAATAAACCTGTTATTAGTGGTGGTGAAAGAGTGACCGGATGGGTTTTGGATGATCCTGTTAAAAATATTTGGAAAGTCAATATAGGTAATAAATATGCAAGACAGCTTTATGTTAACGGGGTTAAGATGACCAGATCAAGAAGTGAAACAACTAGGGACATAATAGAAACGAAGACAGGATATCTTTCGACTTGTTATGACTTTTCAACATGGAATAATATAAAGGATATGGAAGTTGTTTCTATGATTCGCTGGAGAGCACAAAAAATTCCTGTAGAGTCGGTTTGTAATAGTCAACTTGTTGTTAACCCCCTTTTTTGGAAATATTTGGTTCATAGTGATGGTAATACTGATTTTAAAACAGCTCCGGCTTATTGGCTTGAAAATCATTATAAATTAATTGATAAAGAAAATGAGTGGTATATTGATAGAATAACACAAACGTTATATTATAAGCCTGTTAATGCTATTAATTCAGTATCTCAATTAAATAATTTAGATGTAATTATTCCTAAATTAGAAAAAATGATTGATGGAAACAATGTTTCTAATTTAAATTTTGATGGAATTATTTTTAAGTATTCTACATGGAAAAAACCTTCAGAAGTTAATAATTATATGGCTACATCCAATAATGGATATTGGCCATCACAAGCGGATGCAAATGTAGAAATAGGTGACCCAAATTTTTATAATCATTATATGAAGTCATCACCAATTATTGGTGCTATGACTTTTATTGAAGCAAAAAACCTGAAAATAGTCAACAATGAATTTAGACATATTGGAGGAACGGCAGTAGTTTTTGGTGAGAATTCTACAAATAATAATATTTGCAATAATACTTTTAATGATATATCGGCAAGTGCAATCCGGGTTGGTGAAATTTTAGGTGATACTGGAGATTCTAATCCTCAGTTTAGTCAAAGTAAAGTTGATAATATAAGCGGTAATAGTATAAGCAATAATTTTATTGATAATATTGCTAATGAATATTTTGGATCAGTTGGAATATTTATTCCCTATGCTAAGAATACAACAATAAAAAATAATACAATATCTCATTTTCCTTATACTGGTATATCAATAGGTTGGGGATGGAATGTTAATCATAATTTAGGAGTTAATATTATTAGTAATAATAAAATTGATTGTTCGAGTCAGATTCTTCCGGATGGAGGAGCTATATATACGCTTAGTTCACAAGGAACAGTAAATTCAAAATCGCAGATTACGAATAACTATATTACCAATCAGAAATTTTATAGAGGAGCCATATATTTGGATCAGGCATCATGCAATATCGAAATTAAGAATAATGTTATTGATATTTTTGATAATCAATCTATAGTGAGTAGTGTTGATTGTGTTCAGGAAGGTGTGAGATCAATAGAATATTGGTATGTTTCTAGTAATAATCTTTTGAAAGATAATTATTATAATAGTAGGTATCTGTCTCCACCAAATCCTAGTTTGCCAAATCAAGGTTGTATTGTTGGACCTTGTGTAGGTAATGTGGTTGAAAATAATATCCCTTTTAATGGATTTGGCAATCATAATCAAAACAATATTGTTATAAATTCTGGTCAAATAATAAATTATAATTGTAATTAAAATATATAACTAATGAAAAAGCAGCTGAACATAATTATAATATTAATGGTTAATATTATATCCGTTTTTAATATGTATTCACAATGTCCAATAGTATTTCCTGTTAATTCAAGTAATGGATCCAAAATTTGTTTAGAAGGAACTCCGGCACCTTCTAATGATATTTGTCTGGAAAATTTAAATGGAGATTTAAAATTCATTTTAAATGGGAACAATCAAAATTCAGATTTATTTACATTCCTAAAGAATGGGAGCTTGCAAATTGGAGATAAAACGGATAATTCATTTAGTAGCCTGATTATTAAGGGCGCTAATAAGCCATTAAATAAAAATGGTAAAAGAGATATTTCATTTGATTTTGAAGATGCTGGAAAATCTAAAATTAGAGCATATCGAGGAGGAGGGTCTGATACTTACCTACAGTTTTTAACTAATCCAGCTAATAGTAATGATATTGAGAATCCTATTGTTAGAATGCATATAAATGAAAACGGGAGAGTTGGTATAGGGACAGAAGAACCGATGGAGATATTAGATGTTAAAGGTAATTTTAGAATTAATTCCTTAAATAACAATAATTATTCAAAATGGAGTATTAATAATAATAACGATTTATTGATAGACAATTCTGTTGGTAAAAAAATGATCTTGCAGGGACCAAATCAGCCTTTAGGAATTGGAAGTATCCGGTATTTGGCATTTGATTTTAAAGATGCTGGTACAGCTATGCTAGGTGCTTATAGAGGAGGAAGCATGGGCACATATTTGCAGTTTTATACAAATGATGAAGGAACTACAGATAATCCATTACCCAGAATGCAGATTAACTCAGATGGTAAAGTGATTATTGGTATGGATACACGAACAGGAATTTCATCACCAGGTAACTATAGGCTTTATGTAGCAGATGGAGTTTTGTCTGAAAAATTTAAGGCAGCAATTAAAACGACATCACAGTGGTCTGATTATGTTTTTGATGATACTTATGAATTAAAACCATTAGAAGAAGTTGAGGAGTTTATAAAGGTTAATAAACACTTACCTAATATTCCGTCAGCAGAGCAGTTAGTAAAAGATGGAGGGATTGATTTAAGTGAGATGCAGGCTAAGCAAATGGAAAAAATAGAAGAACTGACGTTGTATTTGATAGCGATGAAAAAGGAAATAGAATTGTTGAAAAAAGAAAATAAAGAGCTAAAAGAATCCAGATGAAAAAGATAATAATCTTATTGTTTTGTAATTCAGTGTTTTCGCAATGTCTTACAAATGTTAATATTTCGACCTCAAATTACAGTACTGTATTGACCGAATCATCAACGTATATCAAAATAAATTCTTCAGTAGCTTCTGCTATAAAAGTTAAATTAGATGCAAATCCAAATAATGGATATGTAGAAATGAATCCCGGGTTTATAGCCTTTCCTGCTCTAGATGGAGAATTTATAGCACAAGCTTTAGACGGGTGTGGTGTTTTGATACCTAGTAAGAATAATTTAGAGGATAGTGTTATTAATAATGCTTTTTCAGATTTAAATATATCACTTTATCCTAATCCTACAATTGATAAGGTTAATATCTCGTTTAATAGTCTTAATGATTTGTTGTATGATTTTCAAATTTTTGATATCAATGGAAAATTAATTTTAGAAAAAAGGATTAAATCGAATGAGAAAAATTGTTTAATTGATCTTACCGCTCTGCAGTCTAATGTTTATATCTATAAATTAAAATCTGGTACTACTATTAAGGAAGGGCGAATAATAAAAAGACAATAGTGATTGTACAAATAATATCTTTGAAGCAACAATTATTACAATAACGGTAGAATTGAAAGGAAATTATGGTAATTGTAATATTGATGGTGAATGTAACTATTTTATAGTCTGGAAGTTAATGGGTTGAAACCGGAAGGAAGTATCAGTTAATAGAGAATTGGATTTAAATGTTGTCAAAAATACCTGAAAAGCAAAAGCCGCTGAATTTTCAGCGGCTTTTGTTGTCCTGTTGGGACCAGTTTTGAATTGTTTTCTGTAGGATTTTTAGAGCCTCCGGAATGTTGTTAAGGAAAGCGTCTTAATAATGTAAACATCAGGGGCTGTTCTTTGAATCTTTACGGTTGATATCAGCAAGGGAATAGGATGATTATTTAGATACCATAGGCATGCATCCACCTTTTTTTAATTTCTTCGGTTATGTGGTTGTATTCAACATCTATGCCTTTTGAAAGAGGATCAACAGGGGTGCGTAGTGGTCTTTTTCCTTTTTCGGTGTTAACAAGGCGCAGCGCGGCATCTGCGATGAGTTGCGGGTTTGGTGCGAATTCGGTGAAAAGTTTTCCAAATGCCTGCCGGATATTTTGCTGTACCTCCGTTAGTGCGGGTCCGTATGATTCCTGAATACCTTCACGGTCCCCGTTTACATGTACCTTACTGATAATTTCGGTCAGGAAACCTCCGGGTTCCAGGAGTACAGCTTCTACTCCCTGTCCGATTAACTCCGTATAGGCACCTTCTATAAACCCTTCCAATGCAAATTTACTGGCGTTATAGGCAGACTGCAACGGAAGCGAAATACGGCCAACCTGACTGGAAACGGTGATGATAAGGCCATCCTTTGCCGCACGCATAGCAGGCAGTACCGCATTGTTTACCCTGAGCACTCCCCAGACGTTCACGTCAAATAGTTTTTGGACCTGTGGTACCGAATAGGATTCCAGCACACCGCCGCCATAGATTCCCGCATTGTTGATCAGTACATCGATCCGGTTATGTTGGGCATATATTGCAGCGATGGCACGGTTCACAGCGGTATCATCCGTTACATCCATATCGATCACGGTTGTGTTGGGTAAAGCTCCCAATGTTTTGGCATGTTCCGCATTGCTGCCCGTGACATTGCGCATCGTAGCGATTACGGTATGACCCTCTTTATCGAAAGTACGCACCATTAAGGCACCGAAGCCGGTACTGGAGCCTGTAATTACAATTACTTTTTTCATTTTGCTTTTTTTGTTGTCCTTAATTCATTTTTTACTGTTTCAGGATGACCGGCCGGAATCCTTTTTGTGTTTAAAATCAAATTACTGTCTGTGCATAACATCGTTCAGATGCCTGAAAGCAGCATTTGAAATGCGGTTGCAAATTAAGATAGTTTTACTTTCCTTTGTATAGTCCTTTCCCAAAGGAAAGTGAAGTAATAGTACACAAAAAAATGGCGGTAAAAAAAGTACATTCGAGCTGTCTGGAAACGGTAAAACCCGTTCGGGACGCACTGGAGGTTTTAAATGGTAAATGGAAATTGTCGATCATCATATCGGTAGCGGTGGGTAATGAACGCTTTACGGATATACAGGACAGTATTCCGGGAATTACACCCAAAGTCCTGGCTAAAGAACTTAAAGAACTCGAACAGCATCAGCTGATCAAAAGGACCGTAATAGACGATTATCCGGTGAAGATTGTTTACCGGCCGGAACCTTATGCGGCTACCCTGAATCCGATTATCTTCGCTTTAAAGGACTGGGGACTGAACCACCGTAAAAAACTTTTTGATAAAGGATATGTAATGGAGGATTTAGGAGCGGCACCGGAGTGTTTACCGGCTGATTAGAAGGAATTTTTTCTGTATGAGTCGTCCTAAAATAGGTTGACAGATTTTAGAATAAAAATATATTAACCAGTCAGGTTTACCTGGCTGGTTTTTTCATGTATAAAATTAGGCGTTTTCATCATTAAACTCAAATGAGGTCTTTTAGCATTATACGTTTCTATCGCTGTTTTTATAAGCTTTCCTAAAGTCTGACCATCTTTGCATTTATAAAACAAGAATTCGTTTTTTAAAATTCCGTTTATTCTTTCAGCTAAAGCATTTTGATAACAATCATATCCGTCAGTCATAGAGGGTGTAATACCGTTTTTAGCTAATACTTCCTGATAAATTTTAGAACAATATTGTAATCCTCTATCGGAGTGATGTATCAGGGGTAATGTTGATTTCCTATTCTGTATAGCCATTTTTAATGCCTGTACCACATTTTCAGAACTCATATCATCACTCAGCTTATACCCCATTATTTTTCTGCTATAAGCATCAGTAACTAAAGACAGATAATGGGTTTTCCGGGATGATTTGACATAAGTGATGTCGCTTACATATACCTGTTCAGGACGTTTAATCTCACACTCTTTCAAAAGATTTTCGTACTTGTGTAGCCAATGTTTAGAATAGGTAGTTTTAGTGTAACTCTTCATTGGTTTAACAAGTAACTTCTCCCTTCTTAGATAACCAAATAAGGCATCACGACCTATCTTTACACCCTGTTGATCAAATTGCTTCGAAAGTAGGTAATATAGTTTACGTGTCCCTATACGTGGCATTTCCAATCGCAAAGAAAGAACCAGATGCTTTACTTTGAGTAACTCAGATTCCCGATCGAGGATTCTTTTTTGTTCCTGATATATAGCTTGCCTACTTATCCCAAACAATCGGCAACTTTTGGACAAACTTATTCCTGCTCCTTCCCGGAGTCGGAAGATGGTTTGGGAGAAAACTTTTTTCGGATCTGGGTTCCGTACTGACTATCAGAAATGTCGATCATCGTATTGAGAATCTTATTTCGAAGTTTCTCACCTGCCAGTTCTTTCTCTAATCGTTTAATAATCTGAGCCGGGGTTTCTTTAGATTTAGACATAAATAACAGATTTGGTTTACTCCAGTCTAAGTTACCATATTTTCGCAGCCAAACCAAAACAGTACTTCTGCCTTGGATACCGTAAACAGTTTGAGCCTGTTTATAGGTCATTTCGCCTTGTTCAACTCGGGAAACTACAGCTAATTTAAAAGCCATATTATAATCCTTTTGAGTACGCTTAACTCGCGTTGTTGTTGTGTCTTTCATAATAAGTCGATTTTGTGTCAACTTATTTCAGGACGGGACAGTAAACAAAAAAAAGCCCTAACTTTCGTTAGAGCTTTTCGTCGGGGTGGCAGGATTCGAACCTGCGACCTCCTGGTCCCAAACCAGGCGCGATGACCGGGCTACGCTACACCCCGTGTGTTCTGTAATTGTGGGTGCAAATATAGAACTTAATTTTAATTTCCAAAATCTTTTTTTGAAATAAATCATTTTTATTTTAGAATAGTTAAAACTAATCTGTTTTGTGTAAAACTTTTTTAATTAAAACTTACATTTGCTATCTAAAAAAAATAAAGCAAAGAATTATGTCAGATACCATCGAAAGAGTAAAATGTTTGATTATCGGTTCGGGACCTGCAGGATATACTGCAGCTATTTATGCAGCCAGAGCAAACATGAATCCTGTTTTATACCAAGGGACACAACCCGGCGGACAATTAACAACAACGAATGAAGTAGAAAACTTTCCGGGCTATCCGGATGGAGTAACCGGACCGGAAATGATGGTGCAGTTACAGGAGCAGGCAAAACGTTTTGGAACAGATGTTCGTGACGGCTGGGCTACCAAAGTTGATTTTTCCGGACCTGTTCACAAAGTGTGGATTAACGATACCAAAGAAATTCACTGTGAAACGGTAATTATCAGTACCGGAGCTTCTGCAAAATATTTAGGATTGCCATCAGAACAAAAATATTTACAATTAGGAGGCGGTGTTTCTGCCTGCGCTGTTTGCGACGGATTCTTCTACAGAAACCAGGAAGTAATTATCGTTGGAGCAGGTGACAGTGCCTGTGAAGAAGCACACTATCTTTCCAAGTTATGTAAAAAAGTGACCATGTTAGTGAGAAGCGAGAAATTCAGAGCTTCCAAAATCATGGAAGACAGGGTTCGTAAAACGGAAAATATCGAAATCCTGTTGAATACGGAAACGGATGAGGTAATCGGAGACGGACAGGTGGTAACGGCTGTTCGTGTTAAAAACAGAACAACCGGAGAATTAAAAGAAATTCCGGTTACAGGGTTCTTCGTAGCGATTGGTCATCAGCCGAACACGGAAATCTTTAAAGAATATATCCAGTTGGACGAAACGGGTTACATCATCAACGAGCCGGGAACGTCCAAAACCAGCGTACCGGGAGTTTTTGTTGCCGGTGATGCTGCTGATCACGTGTACCGTCAGGCAATCACTGCTGCCGGAACAGGTTGTATGGCGGCACTTGATGCCGAAAGATATTTGGCTTCTCAAGAGTAAATACTCCCAATAAAGCATAAAAAAGCCCCGGATTTCCGAGGCTTTTTTGTTATTGTAATTTCTTGTATAATGTCGCGTTATCGGCAAAGTTTTTCATGTCTACCTTAGGCGTTCCGAATAGTTGTATTTCCGATTTTCCTGTGGCAAAAATACTGATCGTTTTTAAAGCATTTACATAACTGCTGGTATACGATTCACTGATTAGCTCCATATCGGTAACAGCGAATTTTTTAGCATTTAAAACAGCATTATTGTCCAGTCTTATTTTAGAGATACCGGAATCACCTTCCAATGTGGCGGTAGCTTTCTGGTACAGGTCAATTTTAGATTCTGCTGCGGCAATTAAAGCTTTTAATTCGGCATTTTTGCTTAATTCAATCGTTGCCGATTCTGCTTTAATGTTTAGCTCTGCTTTACTTTTGTCATTCATGATCAGCGCAAAAACAGAAGACTTTACATTCAGGTATGACTTGGAATAATCAAAATTCTTAACGGTCACATTATCCAGCTGCAAATCTGCCAGGGCATTTAACTTGGTTTCATTTTTAGCAGAAATCATTTTAAGATTGTCGGTATAGGTAACGCGAACGCTTAGTTTTTTAGCATTGGTGATGTCTTTATCGGTATATACCCGTAAAGTACTGCCGTACATTTCGGCTTTAATCGCTTCGTGCAGGTTGTCATCGGCTTCAATTTCCAAAGCCTGTTTGTCGCCTTTTACAAGGAATACTTCAAGATTGTCTTCGAATTCCAGGCTTTCAAATTTATCAACGTCTTTTTGGGTAACCGTTACAATTTTAGAACCTTTTAGTTTTTCTTTTTTCTGAGCAAAAGAAAAGGCAGTAGTAAGCAGTAGGGCAAATAATAAAATCGTTTTTTTCATGAACTATAAATATTTGAAGCGCAAATTTAGGCAAAAAAATATCCGTTTCTAAATGTTTTGAAACGGATATTCGGAAGTTATTCGGTTACTGATTTGATATTATCATCCGGTATACGGTCTATCAGATAATTGTAAGGATCAATACCGGCCTGTGCAGGTATTTCTTTTGTTTTGAATGTGAAGGTGTTATCTTTTTTGGTAATCTTATAGCGTTTGTAGGCCAGCACTTTTCCGGTGGTGGCTTCTCCTTCCGGTTTGGCAAAAACAGCCACGTCGATATAATCGGCTATCGGCATTTTTGTTTCAATACCTAAGGAATCCGAACGGAATTTTTCGGAAGACGTTTTAAAGGTCACTTCATATTCTGCGCCCAGTTTTTTATACTTAGCTTCGGTCACCCTATTTGAAAATAAAGTAATGTTTTCAAACATATCACGAATCAGGTATTTTAAACTGTCCGGTGTTACTTTCCGGAATTCGTTAACCGCATTGATGGAAGTCGGGTAAGGCGGATTTTTATAGGCATAGGATTTAATCAGGTTGGCTAAAGCTGTATTTACATTTTGCTCACCCACCATTTCCTTTAGGTAGTACATCACCACACTGGCTTTGTTGTAATGAATATACTGCTGGCTTTCTGTTTTCATCAAAGGACGTTCTGCTTCAAATTCGGAACTTCTGCCGCTTAAATAACGGTCCATTTCATATTTCAGGAATTTCTTCATTTTGTCTTTTCCATATTCTTTTTCCATCACCATTAAAGCCGAATACTGCGAGAATCCTTCGCTCATCATTTCGCTTCCCTGCATGTTAGCTCCACAAACCTGGTGTGCCCAGTATTGGTGTCCCATTTCGTGTGCAACTACATAGAATACCTGGTCAATGTCGTCTTTGGTAACTTCTCTAAGGTCAACAATAAAACCAATTCCTTCACTATAAGGCATCGTACCCGGAAATGCCTGTGCAAAACTGGCATATCGCGGGAATTCAATGATGCGGCATTGTTTGTGGTAATACGGACCAAAGTTTTGCGTGTAGTATTCCAGTGATTTTTTCATGCTCTTCATCATGTTCGGAACATTATAGGCATGTTGCTTGTCATAGTAAACTTCTAAATCGATACCGTTCCATTTTTCGCGGGCCACCTGGTATCGGGCAGAAATAAAGGAATAGAAATTTAAAGACTGTTTGTCCAGTTTGTAACGGAAATATTTTCTGCCGTTTGCGTCCCAGCTTTTTAATAAGGTACCCGGTGCAATGGCAATCTGATCCGGTTCGGTGCTTAAAGTAGTGGTTACTTCAACCCAGTCCGAATCGTTGCTGATGTATGTATTGCCTCTGGCCACCAGATCCGATTCGTTTAGTTTCGGCATTCTGTTGCGTTTCGGAAGTTTCAGTTTGACACGTTTGTTTTTATCGGAAATCTCATAACCGTTATTGTAGCCGAAAGTAGGCATGAAATCGCTGTTGTTAAAGAACGTTCCGTTTTGCGTTAGCTGGGTAAAGCTCACTTCGTTTTCAAAACCTTTGGTGATTTTAGACAACGCAATACTGATTTTTATCGAATCATTCGGAGCCAATGGTTTTTCCAGCGTATAAATCCGGTAGCTCAAATCGGTATCCTTTACTTTTAATTTCGCTCCCGGAATGCTTATGGTAATGCTGTCCGTTAGTTCCGGCATTGTAAAATGCAGTTCTTTAATTGGTATATTCGATTTGTTTTTGGCCCAGGCTTCTACTTTTGCCGACATGCTGCGTTCTTTCGGCATAAGGTCGATGTTGTAATCAAATTTGTAAAAACGCGGCTGGATAAGGTGTTCGAATTTTTTGTATTTCTTTTCGTAGGCCACCTGTTTGTTTTCCATTTGTTTGGAAGAATCGTAAGTGTTCAGGACCTGGGTGTTGTAATACACAAAACCACCGCAAAGCAGGAACGCGAGTATGCTTAGTGAAAGCGGCAGTTTGCTTTCGCTAAAAGAAACTTTGGCCTTTTTCCAGCGGTATTTGAATTGTGATTCTTTGCCGCGAATGTAAAAAGCAGTAATGACAAAGCATAAAATAAGGCAGAACAATGTCCAGTAAATACGAAACCATGTTATAGAAGGAATAAAAGGTCCGTAGCCATTCATGTCAGAGTATTTAATATCCGGTGTTGCCCCAAACGATAACATGTTGCTGTCAATCTCCAGTAGGCCCCAGATAAAACTGTTTACGACTACAAAAGCCACAAAAGCAAAATAAGCAATATAACGGTTGTTAATCAGGTAGTGGAAGAAAAGAGACAGTACAATCATAAAGGTAAAACGGGATAATTTCAGGACTAATAAAGACTTGATATATACACCCGGTTCGTATTTGTAATACCCCTGGAAGGTTTGGGCAATGATCCCGATAACAATAGTACAGCACAGCACCAGCGCAAGCGAAAGAGTGATGGCTAACAGTTTTGAAGAAAACAGGAAACCCGTTTTTACAGGAGTAGCATCCTGTATTTCGTTAATTTTGGCATCGCGTTCTTTCCACACCAAAACGCCGGTATAGAACGTAATAAAACCGATAACAAAAATATCGAATGAACCGGAAATAGTATCAACCACATCATAGGTCACCGGGTATTGTTTTACCCCATACAGGCTTGTAAAGCTCGTCAGACCTGCTACCAGGTTCGCAAGACCAATTACAACAATGATGATAAAAGTCGGGTTTTTAATGATCGCTTTTAACTCGAATACCGTCAGTTTCCAGAAGCTGCCCATTGAAAACCGGAATGTTTCCGGTGTTTTAAGAATAAAACTCGGATTTAATTTTGACAGCTCATTAGCTGTTTTTTCCTTTTCTTTTTTAGGTTTTTCCTTTTTGGTATTGAATGAAAAACGGAAATAGATAACAAACAGTATCGCAAGACTTATTCCCAGCCAGATCAAACGGTTTATTAAAACATCGCCTTCAAGTCCTATGGCATGAAGGTTTTTCTCGGCAACGGTCATGTATTTGGTCATGATGCCAAAAGGCTGCGTACCAAACGGATCCAGGATGTTTGCCAGCCATTCTTTTTGAATATCTCTGGTATAACCTTGTGAAACCCCGTAGAACACCAGGATCAGCATGGCGCCTATAAAAGAAATGATATTGCTTCTGAAAATAATAGCCAGTCCGTATAGCAATACTCCGGAGATGATAACATTCGGAATTCCGAAGACTAATAAGCCCTGAAGGTGTCCGTCCCAGATAATGGCACCGAAACGTTCCGGCGGACTCATGTCGAATACCTGTGCCAGTGGCGGAGCCAATAAAGCCCCGATGGAAACTCCAAGCATCGGAATAAGGGAAACAAGGGTTGCCCCGATGAATTTTCCAAAATAATAATCCCTTTTCTGAATCGGAGAAGAGAAAACAAACTGGTGCATGCCGTATTGAAAATCCCTGTTTGCAGTGGCATTCATAAAGGCTGTTGTCATTAGTAAACAGATGGTAGACATTACCGCATAATAGTTCTGGATAACAAAAGGAGAATTCTTTAAAACATTCCCTACACCGCCGCCAATACTGACATTGTCTGATGCAATGGCAAAAAATACCAATAGTGTATTGATAAAAAGAAAGATCCAGGTCATTGGCGATTTAAGCCAGTATTTTAATTCGTATCGTATAAATTTCCACATAATTTTACTGTTTAGTTTCGGTTAGGCAGTTAGACAAGCTCGTTTAATTTTGCAAAAAATACATCTTCAAGATTCTCTTCGGCTGCAACAAAACCGTCACCCGGTGTTGTTTCGGAAAATATGTGGATAAGGGGCTGACCGCCCACTAATTTGTTCGAGATTACTTTGTACTCATTCTGATAATCCTGTAACGTATGTTTGGCGATTTTGCGTTCCCATACTTTTCCTCTGATCTCCAATAAGGCATCATCGGTATCACCGCTAAACAGCACCTGGCCTTTGTTCATGATCGCCATCTGGGTACACAATTCCCGTACGTCCTGTACAATGTGTGTGGAAAGGATAACGATGGTGTTTTCTCCAATTTCACTCAGGATGTTGTAAAAACGGTTTCTTTCTCCCGGATCCAGTCCGGCTGTTGGTTCGTCAACAATAACCAGCTGCGGATTACCGATCAGGCACTGTGCGATTCCAAAACGCTGGCGCATACCGCCGCTATAGCTGCTCACGGCATTTTTGCGGTGATCCCAAAGGTTTACGTTCACTAATAATTGTTCAACGATTTCCTTACGGTCGGATTTATTGCTAAAGCCCTTCAATAGGGCAAGGTGATCTAATAATTCTACAGCGGAAGTTCTGGGATAAACGCCAAACTCCTGCGGCAGGTAGCCCAATACTTTACGAACCGATTGTTTGTCGTTCAGTACGTCGATGTCGCCTAAGGTAACCGAACCGCTGTCGACATCCTGTAAAGTAGCGAGTGTTCGCATTAAGGAAGATTTCCCGGCACCGTTAGGGCCCAGTAATCCGAACATTCCTTTTTTGATGGTTAATGAAACATTATTTAAGGCATGTACACCATTGCTGTATTTTTTGTCTAAATCTTTAATAACTAATTCCATAATGATATATTGTTTTTTGATTGAGTGTATAAGGATAGGACTTGATTTTAACTTTTTTGTTACACTTATGTAAGTTAATATGTATTTTTTTATTTAGAAAATGTAATTATTCTGAGGAAAGGGTAAAAAAAAACATCCCTGAAGCAGAGATGTCTTTAGCTATTTAGGATGTGGCTTATTCCTGGGAAATACTGCCTCCTGAACTTAATTTTTTAATAAGGTTGTTTGGGGTTCCGATATAGTTTACAGAACTTCCGCTGGATGCTTCTGCCGTTAAACTCTGTGAGGTATTTAACGTAATGCTGCTGCCGCTTGAGGATTCGGCTACGGCATCTTTTACAGCCAGTGCTTTGGCATCGATACTGCTTCCGCTGGAAGAGTCAGAGTCTAAACGGGAGGCTTTTCCGCTGATTTTGATACTGCTGCCGCTACTGCTTTCACAGCTAACGGTTTCGGCTTCCACTTTAATGACAATCCGGCTGCCGCTGCTGGAAGAAAAAGCCATCGCATTATTTTTCAGTACATTTTTACTGCTCACGGAAGAACCGCTTGAAGCTTCAAAAGAATCTAATTTCGGAAGGCTTACATATACTTTTTTCGCTTTTTCATTTTTGATATTGGCATCGGAAGTTATTCGTAATTCGCCGTTTACAACTTCTGTTTTAATGTGGCTTTGCAGGTTTTCATCAGCTTCTACCGTAACTTTTGTATCCGGACTCTGTTCAAGGATCACTTCTAATCCGCGGCTGGCAGATATGGCAGTGAAATTGGACGGAACATTTCTTGTTTTAGTAACGACATTACCATTGCCTTCAACTTTGTTAAGTCCGCTGATGGAGAAGTTGTTACAGGAACTGAAAAGTAAAGCAACTATGGCTGCTACGATTACTTTGGTGATGTGAATGACTAATTTGACCATGACATTTGTTTTTTGATTGATTAATGATTCATTCCGGTATTCCTGATTTGTTTTGTGAAAAGAAAGCTATCCGCAGCAATTGCATTTCGGGATAGCTGTCCTTTCAGGTAGTTATTCGTTATTTTGTATTGATAATTATTTTGTTGTCTTTAATCTCAACACCTTCAACACTTTTGGTCACTTCTTTTTTAGAAGCTTCTTTGATCTGAACGCCTTTTCCGTTAATGGTTACCGTCGTTGAGGTAGAAGTGCTGTCCGGGTTTTCTTCATCTGATTCCTCGCTGTTTTCTTCCGGCGGGCAGTTCAGGCATTTTAATTCTTCTTTTTCTATTCTGTAATAATACTGGTCACTGTCCTCGTTTAAATAATAGTTTGAATAATGGTTTTCCAGATAATTGTCTACATTTTCTGAAGGGTGGATAATGGCACCTTCCGGAAGATAAAGATAAATAAGGACTTTCTGGTGACGGTATTTATTAGCCATACCGGTTAATAAATAATTATCTAAAATTAAAGTATTTCCTTGATTTTCAAAATTATATTTTATTTTTTCAGCTCTTTGTCTGGCATCAGAAAGTGATTTTCCTTCCGATATTTTTTCAATCTGCATATACGGTTCTTCCGAAGTCTTTAAGATATGGATCTCAATGTTGTTCGAATAGATCACATCATTCTGAGCAGAATCCTGTACAAAACGGAAGTCGGTATTACTGTCGGCTGTTTTAGAGAAATAATCATTAAAACGCATTTTGATATTTAAGGTATCGTTTGCAGCAATAGCTAAGTTTTCTTTTTGAACAACTTTACCTTCAAAGCCCACTTCGGTTGCCTGACGGATTCCTACATAGATGAACACCACTATCGAGATGATCCAAACACCTAGCAAGGTAAATTTCGCAATACTTCCGATGGATTTCAAATTGTTCACTAAAATCTTTAATCCCAATAAGAAGAAGAAGAAAAGCGGTATACCAATAGCCAGCAGCATCAGGATGCCTAAAAACCACATCGGCAGATCGGTATAGTTTGAAGCGTTCATATAACTAAACCAGGGTGTATCCGGCATTGTTGCCGTAAAGATCATCATTATGGAAGCAATAGCAACCCCGAT
This sequence comes from Flavobacterium inviolabile, assembly GCF_013389455.1. Classification (NCBI taxonomy): domain Bacteria; kingdom Pseudomonadati; phylum Bacteroidota; class Flavobacteriia; order Flavobacteriales; family Flavobacteriaceae; genus Flavobacterium; species Flavobacterium inviolabile. The sequence goes on from NZ_CP058278.1 coordinate 1,786,237, forward strand.
TAAACTCATGAATGAGAAAAGCACAATGAAAGCGCCAATGGCTTTGGCAAAAACTCTAAAGATCGTCATGAAAACATCTTCAATGGTTGTTGCTACTTTCGTGGCTCCGGTTTTGGCATTATCGGCTATTTTCTGATGATCCAGATTGTTGATTTTTTCGGAAATCTCGCCAAAACCTTCACGAACCTTCTTTTCGATATTTGAGATTGTGATCGGTTCACCGGTCATTTCTAATTTCTCAGAAGTTGTTTTGGCTTCCGGGATTAAAATCCATAGAATGATATAGGCAACGATACCGGTTCCGAATCCGGCGAAAACCAATACGATTAACAGGATTCGCAGCCAAAGCGGATCAATTCCCAAATAGTGGCCAAAACCTGCCGCTACACCACCTAATAATCCTTTTTCTTTGTCACGGTATAGTTTTTTGGAACCGGACGTACTGTTATAGGCCGTATAAGTTGTATTGGATTCGTTAGCGTCATCTTCAATTCTGTAATCCTCAGGTTGTCCCATTACAGTGATTACCTGATCAATTTCGGTTAAGCCTACAACCTGTTTCTCACTTGAAAGTTTTTCAGATAAAAGTTCGGCAACTCTACTTTCAATGTCATTCATGATTTCATCTCTGCCATCCGGAGAAAGCGAGCGCTTAATAGCATCGAAGTAGCGGTTTAATTTCTGATAGGCGTCTTCATCCATATAAAAGAAAAAACCTCCTAAATTTATACTTACTGTTTTGTTCATGACTATTAGTTTTGGCTAGTTATAATGTTTACTGCATCAGATAATTCTGTCCAGGTATTATTCAATTCTTTTAAAAATTCTTGTCCTTCCTCTGTCAGACTGTAATACTTTCTCGGCGGACCGGAAGTGGATTCTTCCCAACGATAATTAAGAAGACCGTCATTTTTTAATCGTGTCAGCAACGGATATACTGTTCCTTCAACTACTAAGAGTTTTGCGTTTTTTAGAGTGTCCAGAATTTCAGAAGTATAGGCATCTTTTTCTTTTATTACCGAAAGGATGCAAAACTCCAGAATTCCTTTACGCATCTGAGCTTTGGTGTTCTCAATGTTCATAGAATTTCTTTTTTTGGATTAAACTGTTCATTTTTTGATTGATGATTGATGTGATTGATGATTGTATTTTTATTTTAAAAAATTAATGGCTAACGGGTAGTGGTAGCGTTGTCCGTTGCTGCTTTTTACAGCGGCATAAATGACAAGGAAAAATTCCACTACTTTTAATACCCCGAATAAAATCGCCGCTGCTACTGCGATGATAACGATCCCGGTTATGTTCCCGGTTGAAATGTGATCCATTATAAAGTCACCGTTTTCAAAGCTGCTGAAGGATACATTTTTAAATACTACATAAATAAGTATCGGAACAGCAATTAATAATAAAACCAGTGAATATAATAACATGCTCAATTGGAAATTCAATGTTTGTTTTCCATTATAGTCTACAAAATCCGATTTGTCTTTTTTTAAGGCCCATATTAAAATAGGGAAGAAATAATTGCCAAACGGAATAAAATACTGAGTTAAAGTACTCAAGTGTAATATTGTAGCGGTGTTCTTTTCATTAGTTGTTGTCATAATAGTTCGTTTTTTGATTGATGATGGATGATTGATTGATGATGATTTCAAATAATACTATTGATTAGCTATTATTTTCTTATGCAAATATATGGCTAAAAGAAAGTATCTTGCAATGCATAGTACATTAATTTAACTTTTATTTAACATTTTTAAATTTTGTATGATTGCATAGTATTTTTTGTATTTTTATAGAAAAAACAACAGCTATGGAATTTACCCCGTCAAAATTAAATACCTTTTTATTCTTTAAATTACCATCGGCATTTTGGAGTGGTGTCAGGGTTAAAAAGATCTCGGCTGCTTCCTGTCTGGTTTCGGTAAAGCATCGCTGGATTAACCAGAATCCTTTTAACTCGATGTATTTTGCGGTTCAGGCCATGGCGGCCGAATTGACAACAGGTGCATTGGTGATGTACCAGATACAGCAAAGCGGCAAAAAAATATCCATGCTGGTGGCGAATAATAAAGGGAACTTTTCCAAAAAGGCAAAAGGGAGAATAACTTTTGTGTGCAATGACGGTCATTTAATTGAAGAAGCGATTAAGCAAACGGTTGCTACCGGTGAAGGGCAGACCTTCTGGATGAAATCGATCGGAACCGATGAAAAAGGGGATCAGGTTTCTGAAATGGATTTTGAATGGAGTGTGAGAATCAAGTAGGATTCTGCTGCTGATTTTATAAAGTTAAACCTAACTTAAATAGCTTTCATATTATTCTTATTGCATATAAATTTGTAATAAAAAGCTGAAAATGAAATGGATGAAGCAGTTTTGAAAGCGGGCTCGAATCATTTTATAATCAGTAAAAAGAAAGAGGAAATATGAAAGTTTTAATTACAGGAGCTACCGGTTTAGTAGGGAAAGAATTGGTTTCGTTGCTGTTACAAAACGGTGTAGCGATTCATTATCTTACCACTTCCAAAAAGAAAATTGAAGGAGAAGCGTTGTATCAGGGGTTTTTCTGGAACCCGGAACAGGGGCTAATCGATGAAAACTGCCTGCTGGGTGTGGATGTCATTATCCATCTGGCTGGAGCCTCGATATCCAAACGCTGGACAAGTTCCTATAAAGAAGAAATTATCGAAAGCCGGATCCTATCGGCTAATGTGCTGTATAAGGCACTTAAAAACAATCCCAATCAGGTTAAACAGATCATCAGTGCTTCGGCTGTCGGGATATACCCGGATAGTCTAACGGCGGTATATGGCGAAGAGGAAAAAGCGGTGAGCGATACTTTTCTGGGTAATGTGGTCCTGAAATGGGAAGAAGCGGCAGAACAATTCAAAAGACTGGATATTGCGGTCTGTAAGCTGCGTTTCGGTCTGGTATTGTCCGGCCAGGGTGGTGCTTTACCCAGTATGGTAAGGCCGGTAAAAATGGGAATCGGTTCCGGTTTCGGCTCCGGCAAACAATATTTTTCCTGGATACATATACACGATCTGGCAGACATGATCTATTTCGCGGTTCAGAACAACTGGAGCGGTGTGTATAATGCTGTGGCGCCCAATCCGGTTACCAATAACGAATTGATGAAGGCGATAGCAAAAGCCCTTCAAAAAGATATCGTGCTGCCCAATACGCCGCGTTTGTTAATGAAACTGCTGCTGGGTGAAATGCATCTTTTGCTGTTTGAAAGCCAAAAGGTGAGTGCACAGAAAGTTTTGGATAACGGCTTTCAGTTCAAATACAAAAATCTGGATAAGGCACTGGACAATCTGTTATAGCCGGAAACAAAAAAAGTGCTGAAATTTTCAGCACTTTAGTGGAATTATAATCGTAAGTAAGATGAAGTAATAAATTATTTTGTTGCTTTTACGCTAACTTTTAGTTCGATATCGTCATTGATAAATTTGTCACCTAAATTGTCAAAAACAGATTTAGAGCCATAATTTACATTCCATAATGTTCTGTTAATGGTAAAAGAATCACTGTCAATACTGATGCCTTTATCGTCAACCGTAACGGTTGCAGGGAACTTAACGCTTTTGGTAATATCTTTTAAGGTTAAGTTACCTTCTATCATTTTCTTGCCGGCTTCGTCGGTTACTTTTGTAATCTCGAAAACACCTTCAGGGTATTTTTTTGTATTGAAGAAATGATCAACATCGCTTTCTTTTCCAAGACCTTTTAAATGTCCTTCCAGTGATGCTTTGTCATCACCTTTTAAATCGGTTACAGTAATGGAAGTCATGTCGATGAAAAACTTACCGGTTTCGATAACGCCGTCTTTGGCATACAATTCACCATTTTTCAAAGCGATGGTTCCGGTGTGCTTTCCTGTTGGTTTGGTTGCTACCCAGTTTATAGTAGAAGCTTTCGCGTCAACATTAAACTTTACGGCTTCGTTTGAAGTTACCGGTGCCTCAACAGTTTCTTTTATTTCTGCTTCATTAGCCTTGTCTTTTTTACAGGAAACAACAGATAATGTTGCCAAAACCAATAAACTTAAAATGCCTTTTTTCATAGAAATTAATTTTTTAGTTTCCACAAACTTATCGAAATCAAATTGAAAACTTCTTAAAATTATATTAAATTTCTTTTATAAAATACTATGAAAGCATACTTTTTTATCGTTTTTGAGTCGCTTTTACATTTTTTATAAAGGCTGCCGGAAGCAGGAATTACGCCAGATCCGGCCTGAAAAAACGGCCACTTATACTGCCTTAAACAATGGAAAATGAAAATAGTAGGTGACAAATTGACATTTTTAAATATTTGGCAATACTTTTGCAATCCGAAAATGACACGATTATAGCATAATGTTCAAGAAAATATTTAAAAATATGAGCCAGGAAAATACTGAAAACATAGAAAAAGAGCAATTACAAGGAGATAATGTTTCAGAAAACCAAGCAATTCCTCAGCCGGAACTTACCGTTGAGGAGCAGTTACAGGAAGAAGTAGCCAAAGAAAAAGACAAATTCCTGAGATTGTTTGCGGAATTTGAAAATTATAAAAAGCGTACTTCAAAAGAACGTTTGGAATTGTTTAAAACGGCCAATCAGGAAGTATTGCAGGCAATGCTGCCGGTAGTGGACGATTTTGACAGAGCCTTGCCGGAAATTGCAAAAACATTGGGTGATGAAAACCTGATGAAAGGCGTGAGTTTGATTTATGAAAAATTAAAATCCACTTTAGTAGCTAAAGGACTTGAGGAAGTAGCAGTAAAAGCAGGTGATGCTTTTAATGCAGACTTCGCTGAGGCAATTACATTAATCCCGGCACCTTCAGAAGACCTGAAAGGTAAAATAGTGGATGTAATTGAAAAAGGGTATAAACTTGGGGATAAGATTATCCGATTCCCTAAAGTAGTGGTAGGACAATAATAAAAGAATAGCAATAGAATTACAAAAAGCAAGCCGAAAGAGGGACTACCGACAGCGATTTGCTTTTTGTGATTTGATATTTACGAACGTAATCAGTTTATGAAAAAAGATTTTTACGAAATATTAGGAATAGATAAAAGCGCTACGGCAGAGCAGATCAAAAAAGCTTACCGTAAAAAAGCTATTGAATATCATCCTGATAAGAATCCGGGAGATAAAGAAGCGGAAGAAAAATTCAAAGTAGCAGCCGAAGCTTATGAAGTGCTGAGTGATCCTGACAAAAAAGCACGTTATGACCAGTATGGTCATGCAGCCTTTGACGGTGCAGGAGGATTTGGCGGCGGCCACATGAATATGGATGATATTTTCAGCCAGTTCGGAGATATTTTCGGAAGCGCTTTTGGCGGCGGATTCAGTGGATTCGGTGGCGGATTCGGCGGTGGCGGTGGTCAGCGTCGTATGAAAGGAAGCAATTTGCGTATTAAAGTAAAATTAACTTTGGAAGAAATTGCGAACGGTGTTGAGAAAAAAGTAAAAGTAAAAAGAAAAGTTCAGGCTCAGGGCGTTACTTATAAAACCTGTCCAACCTGTCACGGATCGGGTCAGGTAACCAAAATTACCAATACGATTTTAGGAAGAATGCAAACTGCTTCTCCGTGTCATACCTGTAGCGGTACCGGTCAGATTATTGACAGCAAACCTTCGCAGGCAGATGCTCAGGGAATGATTTTGGAAGACGAAACCGTATCAATCAAAATCCCGGCAGGTGTTGTGGATGGCATGCAGTTAAAAGTAGCCGGAAAAGGGAACGATGCTCCGGGAGCAAACAGCGTACCGGGTGATTTAATTGTTGCCATTGAAGAAGTAGAGCACGAAAAACTAAAGCGTGAAGGCGAAAATTTACATTATGACCTGTATATCAGTTTTGCGGAAGCAGCCTTAGGGACTTCCAAAGATATAGAAGCCGTAAACGGTAAAGTTCGTATCAAACTGGAAGAAGGAATTCAGTCCGGAAAAATATTACGTCTCAAAGGAAAAGGAATACCAAGTCTAAACAGCTACGGAAGTGGTGACTTACTGGTTCACGTTAACGTATGGACGCCAAAAACACTAAACAAAGAACAAAAACAGTTCTTTGAAAAGATGGTGGATGACGAGAATTTTATTCCAAATCCTGAGAAATCAGACAAATCATTTTTTGAAAAAGTTAAAGACATGTTTTCATAATGATTATAAAAGTTATACTTTTGAGAATCACTAGTTAAGGCTGGTGAATTCTTTTTCATAGCAATTTTTCCCATCCTTGCGAAAATCGAGGGTGGGTTTTTTGTAACAATTGGAGCCAGTGCGTGTCTAATTTATTACTTTTACAAAAATCTATTCTAACAAATGAGTTCAATCTTAGAGGTTAAAAATGTAGTAAAACAATATGGTGATTATACTGCATTAAATAATGTTTCCTTACAAGTACCCAAAGGAAGTATCTACGGACTTTTAGGCCCTAACGGAGCCGGAAAAACATCCCTGATTCGTATTATAAACCAGATTACACTGCCGGATAGCGGAGAGGTGATCCTTGACGGTGAAAAACTGTCGCCGCATCACGTACAGCATATCGGCTATATGCCGGAAGAAAGAGGACTGTATAAAACCATGAAAGTGGGAGAACAGGCCTTGTACCTGGCGCAATTGAAAGGATTGTCAAAAGAAGAAGCGAAAAAACAGCTGCAATACTGGTTTGAAAAATTAGAGATCCAGGGATGGTGGAATAAGAAAATCCAGGAACTTTCTAAAGGGATGGCACAAAAAATCCAGTTTGTGGTAACGGTATTGCACCAGCCAAAACTGTTGATTTTTGATGAACCGTTTTCGGGATTTGACCCGGTAAATGCCAACCTTATCAAAGACGAAATATTAGAATTAAAGAAAAAAGGGGCTACCATTATCTTTTCGACCCACCGTATGGAAAGCGTGGAAGAAATGTGTGACGATATTGCGCTGATCCACAAATCCAACAAACTGATTGAAGGCAAACTGGTGGATGTTAAAAAAGAACACAGAACCAATTCTTTCGAAGTGGGCGTATTGTCAGACAATGTAGAACGCTTAATGTATGAGCTAACGCAGCAGTTTACGCTGCAGCAAACAAACTTTAAATCGTTAAACGACGAGTTGAAACTGGAAGTGCAAATCGGAAATCAGACGCCTAATGCGCTTTTAAACATACTGACGCAAAACGGGCAGGTAACCCATTTTGTGGAAAAAATTCCAAGTGTGAACGATATTTTTATTCAAACAGTAAGTCAGAAATAATGAGTGTTTTAGCCTTAATTATAAAGAGAGAATTTATCGCCAAAGTGCGTAATAAGTCATTCATTGTAATGACGTTCCTGAGTCCGTTATTAATTGTCGGGATGTCATTCTTAATCGGCTATCTGGCGAGTATGAATGATGATGAAGTGAAAAAAATCGCCATTCATGATGAAGCCGGAATTTTAAAACAGGATTTTAAGAATACCAAAAAAATAACCTACGTTGACCTGTCGGCTATGCCGCTGAAAACCGCTAAGGATACCGCCAGTAAAAATTATGAAGGAATGATCTACGTTCCGAAAGTGGCCGATCCGAAAGAATTGCTGAACAAAGTAGAATACATTTCCGACGACAGTCCGAATATGGATTTCATTGTCGAGGTAGAAAAGGTTATCGATAATCAGCTGACAAGAGGAAACCTGAAAGCGCTGGGTTTTGACTATGATAAAATTGAAAAAGCCAAAACAAATGCCAACATCCATTTAACCAGCTTTAATGGAGAAGAGCGTTTTAAATGGCTGAATATCATGAAAGTTGTTATTGGCGGTGCTTTTGGTTACCTGATTATGATGTTCATTATCATCTACGGAAACTTTGTAATGCGCAGCGTTATTGAAGAAAAGACAAACCGTATTATCGAAATTATTATATCGTCTGTAAAACCTTTCCAGCTGATGATGGGTAAAATCATCGGGAACTCGCTGGCCGGTATTCTGCAGTTTGCAATATGGGCGATAGTGGGAGTGATCCTGCTGGTTGGGGTTTCCTCATTCTTTGGCATCCAGACCGGTACGCAGGCAACTGTGGATCCGGAAATGCTGAATGCAGCACAACAGGAAATGGGTGGAACGATCCAGGCATATATCAGAGAAATTTTCAACCTTCCTTTGGGAACACTGGTAAGCTGTTTTGTAATCTACTTTATTGGCGGTTACTTTTTATACAGCTCCCTTTATGCGGCAATCGGCGCTGCAGTAGATAGCGAAACCGATTCGCAGCAATTTTTACTGCCTATTCTGATGCCGATGATGTTAGGGGTTTATGTTGGTTTTTTCACGGTGATGAACGATCCGCACGGAACCGTTGCAACGGTTTTCTCCATTATACCGTTAACCTCACCAATAGTTATGCTGATGCGGATTCCGTTTGGCGTGCCTTGGTGGCAATTGGTACTTTCCATAGCATTGCTGTTCGGAACATTCCTGTTAGTGGTGTGGTTTGCATCAAAAATCTACAGAGTCGGAATCCTGATGTACGGTAAAAAACCAACCTGGAAAGAATTATTCAAATGGTTAAAATATTAAACTAAGGAATGTTGGATGAATTAAAAGACATACTCGGATTTAAATTAATAGACACCAGAAATATCGATTTTTCGGTAGTGAATTTAATTGTCCTGGTGGTGGCTTTAATGATGACGGGAGTCATTTTAAAATTCATCCTGAAAGTAATTACCCGGAAGATACCGGCAGAAGACAAAAACAAATTTGTAAGCGTATTCCAGTTTTTTAAATACATCGTTTACCTGTTCGTAGTCATGTTTACACTCCATTCATCCGGAGTGAACATGAATGTCTTTTTAACCGCTTCGGCGGCGCTTTTTGTAGGGATCGGACTGGCATTGCAAACCTTTTTCCAGGATATTATTTCCGGAATACTGATGATCCTGGACCAGTCGTTGCACATTGGCGATATTATTGAAGTAGACGGAAAAGTGGGACAGGTAACGGAAATCCGGTTGCGAACAACAAGAGCCGTAACCCGTAACGACAGGGTGATGATCATCCCGAATCATAAGTTTATGAGTGAAACCCTGTTTAACTGGACACAGAACAACAGTACAAACCGGGATCAGGTATCGGTGGGAGTGGCTTACGGAAGTGATGTGCGGCTGGTTAAAAAATTACTGGAAGACTGTGTGAGAGAAACCGAAGGCGTTTTAACAGACAAAGAGGTGATTGCGATCTTTGAAGATTTCGGAGATTCTGCCCTCAGTTTTTCCGTTTTCTTTTATGTGGGCAACGGAATGAGAACACCGAGGGTTCAGAGTGAGATCCGCTTTAAAATAGAAGAGGCTTTTCGACAACATAAAATTTCGATTCCTTTTCCGCAGAGTGAGGTTACCATTATAAACCGGCAAAATAAAGCCTGATGAAAGCAGTTTAGCATAAACTTCACAAACTTTATTTTGCTTTTTGCTATTTTAGCAAGAGATAAATATTCAAAAACGAATCATAAAATGCCTAAGATATTAATAATAGAAGACGAAGCAGCTATCCGGAGAGTATTGACAAAAATACTGTCTGAGGAGAATGATACCTATATCGTTGAAGAAGCGGAAGACGGACTTAAGGGATTGGAAAAGATTAAAAATGAAGATTACGATCTGGTACTTTGTGATATCAAGATGCCCAAGATGGATGGAGAAGAAGTGCTGGAAGCGGTAAAAAAGATAAAACCGGAAATTCCGATGGTGATGATCTCCGGACACGGCGATCTTGAAACAGCGGTTAATACCATGCGTTTGGGAGCATTTGACTATATTTCCAAACCGCCCGATTTAAACCGTTTGCTAAATACGGTCCGCAATGCCTTAGACAGAAAACAACTCGTTGTTGAAAATAAAATACTAAAGAAAAAAGTCAGTAAAAACTACGAGATGATCGGGAATAGCGAGCCTATTAACCATATCAAGGAGATTATTGACAAAGTAGCGCCCACAGAAGCGCGGGTACTGATAACCGGACCTAACGGAACCGGAAAAGAACTTGTTGCCCACCAGCTGCATGAAAAAAGCGAACGGGCTGCGGCACCCTTGATAGAAGTGAACTGTGCTGCGATTCCGTCCGAATTGATCGAAAGTGAATTATTTGGTCACGTAAAAGGAGCTTTTACTTCGGCTGTAAAGGATCGTGCCGGAAAGTTTGAAGCGGCCGATAAGGGAACCATCTTCCTGGATGAAATAGGCGATATGAGCCTTCCAGCCCAGGCAAAAGTACTGAGAGCTTTACAGGAAAACATGATTACCCGTGTAGGGGCGGATAAAGACATAAAAGTAGATGTCCGTATTGTGGCAGCAACCAATAAAGACCTTAAAAAAGAAATTGAAGAAGGACGCTTTAGAGAAGATTTATACCACCGTCTGGCGGTAATCTTAATTAAAGTACCGGCGCTTAACGACAGAAGAGACGATATCCCGTTGCTGGTAAAACACTTTGCCGAAAAAATTGCTTCCGAACAGGGAAATACGGCAAAGAAATTTTCGGCTGCCGCAGTAAAACTGTTACAGGAATACGACTGGACCGGAAATATCCGGGAACTGCGCAATGTGATTGAACGGTTAATCATTTTAGGCGGAGCGGAAATATCGGAGAATGACGTGAAAATGTTCGCGAGCAAATAGCAATAAGTAGTAAAAAATAAAAGACAGCAGCGCAAGCTTCTGTTCCTTTCTTTATACAGATGAAATTAAAAAAGATAAATGAAAAACTGGCATTAGCCTTGTCAGAAAACGGGATTCAAACGCCTAATGAAATACAGAAAGACTGCTTCGGAACCCTTAAAAGCGGAGCCGATGCGGTAGTTATCATGCCGTCAAAAGGAGGTAAAACCACCACAATTGTTTATACCGTTATCCAGAAACTGGAAAAAGCCGAAGGCGAATCGACCAGAGCCCTGATCATGGTGAAAGACAAGGAAGAAGTGCTGAAAATGGTTGAACTGTTTAAAAAGTTTGGCAATTACCATGACCTTCGTGTTTTTGGAACACATGATAAAGGGGATATCGATTATGATAAAAACCACATTTCACTGGGAATTGATGTTCTTATCGGGACACCGACAAAAATCAATGCCATGTTCTCTTCGGCAGGATTCAACATGAACACGATTAAGATGTTTGTGATCGATGATTCCGATGAACTTTTCAAACTGCGTATGGATGCCGTCGTATTGCGCCTGTCGAGCAGTATTGAAAAAACACAGCGTTTGTTCTTCTCGGAAAACCTGACCGAAAGAGTAGAAGTGCTGGCTGATAAAATCATGATCGAACCGTATCTGTTCGGTGTAGACGATTATGAAGAGGATGAAGACGAAAATTTATACATATAATTATGGGAATGATGAAAGTGTTTTCAGGGAGTGAAACTTTAGCACTCACTTTGCAAACAAAACTGGAAGAAGCCGGCGTGGATACCATTGTTAAAAACAATGTTCAAACGGCAAAAGTGAGCGGTGCCGGAGCAAAAGGCCTGGCGGTTGAAGTGTTTATCAATGAAGCTTATTTTGCAAAAGCAAATCCCGTTATTGAAGCCTTCAGGATGAGTCTTGGATAGCCAGGAGAATAGAGTATTACAACAAAAGCCGGTCGATAAAGCCGGCTTTTGTTTTTCAAACAACCGGAAATTTCAGTAAAGAATAAAAAAGCTGTAAACTCTGCTGTTAAGAAACTGAATAACTGTTCAATAAAAAACTATCTTTGCGCCTTTAAAAATAAAAAGCATAACACATTCATAAAACCATACAATGATTACAGTTAACGATATTTCGGTACAATTTGGAGGAACCACATTATTCAGTGATGTGACTTTCGCCATCAATGAAAATGATAAGATAGCTTTAATGGGTAAAAACGGAGCTGGAAAATCTACTTTACTTAAAATTATTGCAGGTGTGAACAAACCTTCAACAGGAAATATTTCTGCACCCAAAGAAGCCGTAATAGCCTATTTGCCACAGCATTTATTAACGAAAGATGATGCGACCGTTTTTGAAGAAACTTCCAAAGCATTTGCCACCATTTTCGAAATGAAAAATGAAATTGATGCCATTAACGAACAGTTAACCGTTCGTACGGATTATGAAAGTGACGAGTACATGAAATTAATTGAAAGAGTTTCCGAGTTAAGTGAGAAATTCTATTCGATTGAAGAAGTAAACTACGAAGCGGAAATCGAAAAAGTACTGAAAGGTTTGGGATTTGTAAGAGAAGATTTTACAAGACCTACTTCGGAGTTCAGTGGTGGATGGAGAATGAGAATCGAGCTGGCAAAAATCTTATTGCAAAAACCCGATTTGATTTTACTGGATGAGCCAACGAACCACATGGATATTGAAAGTATCCAGTGGCTGGAAGACTTCCTGATCAATTCTGCCAAAGCAGTAATGGTAATTTCCCACGACCGTGCTTTTGTTGATAACATTACCAATCGTACTATTGAAGTAACAATGGGACGTATCTATGATTATAAAGCCAAATATTCCGATTATCTGGAATTGCGTAAAGACCGTCGCGTGCACCAGCAAAAAGCATACGATGAGCAGCAAAAAATGATCGCGGAAACACAGGAATTTATTGACCGTTTTAAAGGAACCTATTCCAAAACCTTACAGGTACAATCCCGTGTGAAGATGCTGGAAAAATTGGAAATTGTAGAGGTAGACGAAGTGGATACTTCGGCACTGCGCTTAAAATTCCCGCCCTCACCGCGTTCCGGGCAATATCCGGTAGTTGTGGAAGGATTGTCCAAAGCCTATGACAACCATGTGGTTTTTAACGATGCCAATATGGTTATTGAAAGAGGTGAGAAAGTAGCCTTTGTAGGGAAAAACGGAGAAGGAAAATCGACCATGATCAAAGCGATCATGAACGAAATTAACTTTGAAGGAAAACTGGAAGTGGGACACAATGTTAAGATCGGATACTTCGCACAGAACCAGGCGTCATTATTGGACGAGAACGTAACTGTTTTTGAAACAATCGATCATATTGCTGTGGGTGACATCCGTACCAAGATCAAGGATTTGTTAGGAGCGTTTATGTTTAGCGGTGACAACACCACTAAAAAAGTAAAAGTATTGTCCGGAGGAGAAAAAACCCGTCTGGCGATGATCAAACTGTTGCTGGAGCCGGTTAATGTCCTGATTCTGGATGAGCCTACGAACCATCTGGATATGAAAACCAAGGATATCATCAAAGATGCGCTAAAAGATTTCGACGGAACGCTGATCCTGGTATCGCACGACCGTGACTTCCTGGACGGACTGGCGACAAAAGTATTCGAATTCGGAAACAAAAGAGTTAAAGAACACTTTGAAGATATTAAAGGATTCCTGGAATTAAAGAAAATGGAAAGCCTGAGAGAGATTGAAAAATAAGCTATTCAGGGAATATAATAAAAAGGGCGGTTAATCTAATAACCGCCCTTTTTTTATTCGTTTTTCAAAATGCTTTTTCGTTTGTAGTATAAGGCAATATAGGAAGCAATCCCGCAAACGAGCCCGATGATAATCATGTTGCGCAGCGCACTAACCGTTTGGGATAACTCCCCGTTTTCGATAATCAGTATCCGGAAAGCCTTCAGGAAATGTGTTAGCGGAATCACATCGGCAACACATTGCACCCAAAACGGCATCTGGCTTAACGGCCACGTAAAACCACTCAAAATAAAACTGGGTGTGGCAATTACCATTAAAATTTCGGTTGCTTTAAGCTGGTTCGGAACCAGTATGCTAACTAGTACGCCGATAAAGCAGACGGAAATCACAAAGATGCCGGCCACAAAAGTAAGCGGTAACAGGTTGTCAAAAAACGGAATCCGGAACCATAATGTAAACAGCCAGTACAGGATCCATAATCCGAAACTCATAAGCAGATACGGAATGATTTTAACAGCCATCAGCTTTAACAGGGACGGACATTTCTGAACCAGTTCCCGGAATGTTCCGTTTTCATACTCGGAGGCAAACGATAACGCAAGCCCTAACAGTAAAACCTGCTGTAAAACGGTTGCCAGTACGCCCGGCCAGAGGAAATACATATAATTCGTACTGCGGTTGTACTTTTTGATAAAAGTCGTTCTGAACGGTTCGTATTGCGTCATGACGAGGTTTTCGGGAGTACCTTGCTTGCGCAGGGTTTCAATCTGCACACCGGCTTTTAAAGTACCCAGGCAGACCTGTAAAGCCGAAGAAGCATAATTGGCCGTCAGCACATTTGAAGTGTTGACGATCGTAATGATTTCCGGATACTTTTTAGTGAGTACCTTCTTTTCAAACCCTTTCGGGATCATGACCACACAGGCAGCTTCTTTGTCGATGGTGACTTTTGATAAATTGTTCTGATCATACAGCGTTGCGGCAACATTCAGGACCTCATTGTCTTCAAACATCTGAATGACTTTCGCACTCATCTCGCTGCGGTCTTCATCTACCACTACAATCGGCAGGTCGGTTACCTTACCTTTACCGTAAACATAACCCAATAAGATACCGTATAAAAGCGGTGCTCCGATAAACAATAACCGAAGGACCTTATTTTGCCAGAAGAACCGGAACTCTCTTTTAAAAAGGGACCAAAAGTTTTCCATAATTATAAGGATAAGGTTACTGTGGTTTTGGTAATCAGCTCTTTTGACGCGTTAATGTCTACAGGCGTAATCCTGATTTCAAACAGACTTTCCTGCATTTCATAATCCGGATAGGCGGTAGCGATATTACCGTAGGCTCCCAATTGTTTTATGGTGGAAACCCTGCCTTTCATTTCTTTCTTTTTATACGGGACATATACGGACAGCTCCTGACCTTTTTTAACTTTATCCAGCTGGCTTTCCGGTAAGGTAAAACGGAAATAAGTAGTATTGTCCAGATAGCCGTTAAACAGGGTATAACCCGGTAAGGCTAATTCACCTACATTGAGTGTAATGGTTTCAATGCTCATATCCTGCGGGGCGATGATATAGCGTTCCTTGTCGGCTGTTTCCACTTCCTGCAACGCGCCAAGTGCGCGGTCCTGTTGGCCTAAAGCCATTGTTTGCTGTTCAATTCGCGCCCCTCTTCGGGCATCGTCAAGTTCTGCCTGAACGGCAATATACTGCGATTGCGCACCCTGATATTTGGCAAAAGCCTCGTCATAGGTTTGCTGCGACACCAATGAGTCTTTGAGCATATTACTCAACCGGCGGATGGATTTTTGTGCAAAATCATATTGTTCCTTTAAGGCTTTTTGTTTGGCTTCCAGCTGTTTGATCTGGTTGTCGGTAGCGCCTTTTACCGCCATTTTATATTGTGCTTTGGCAGAAACCACAGCACCTTCCGCCTGATTTTTTTTAGCGTCTACTTCCGGAATATCCAACAATGCCAGCGTATCGCCTTTTTTGACCAGATCGCCTTCTTTAACGAAGACCTTTAGTATTTTTCCAGGAATCTTGCTCACCACGGCAATTTGTTCTTTTTCGACTTTGCCCTGGATTTTTCCATCATTTTTTGATTGACCACATCCAATGATTAAGGAGGTTAGTGTCAGTAAAGTGATTAATTGTCTCATAGGTTCCTGATTTTATTTGGATAACTGTTTGGTTAGTTCCCCGGTTGCTATTATGGTTTCGATGGCGGCTAAACGCTGCTCGATTAAAGTGTTTACTTTGTTTAAAGAAGCTTTGTACAAATCGTTCTCGGCTTCCAGGCGTTCTGAAATATTGATTAAGCCTTCTTTATACTGTTTGACAGCCAGATTCAGGTTGTTGCCGGCTACCTTTTCCTGCTGGCTGGCAATTGCTGTTTTCTGATTCAGTACCGTATAATTGACGAAATTGTTTTCCAGAAGCAGTTGCAGTTTTTCTTTGGTATCGTCTATCTGGTTCTGTACCTGTTCAATATTGATCTTGGCTTCGTGTACTTTGTGTTTTCGTTCAAACCCGCTGAATAATTCCCATTTTAAGGCAGCACCGATAATCCAGTTCTGGCTGATGGTCAGCTCATTTAAACCCAGATTCAGCGGCTGGTTCAGCAACGGAAGCGGCGGTGTGGTTGCATTGGCATCAAATAAACTGGAATAGGTCATCCCGCCAAAAGCACCCAAAGTGGGTAAATAGGTCCCTTTTTCTTTTTTCAGCGCATACTCATAAGCCGATTTGAACGATTGCAACGCTTTGATTTCCTGTTTGTTTTCGGTGCTCAGGTTTTCATCCTGGATGAGATAGGGAACCAGATTGTACTGAACGTTTTTGATCTCACTATCGGAATAGCCGGTAAGGTAATTGATCTTTTTATAGACAACTTTTCGTTTTCCTTCCAGTTCTATCTTTTTGGAACTCAGTTCCAGTGTGGCCAGCTTGATTTTATCCCGGTCATACGGAATGGCAAGTCCCTGTTCGATTGCTCTGCTAACGCGCAGCGTTTCGGTATTGAGTCTTTTCTCGCTGTCGTTGATCAGCCGTTCCACTTCGTTTAAAAGTGCCAGCTGGTCGAAAGTATTGATTACGTCTTTGATGATGCCGTCTTTTTCAGACTCTGTCAGGTAGGCAGTCCCGATGGCTTTCTGTTCGATGGCTTTGGCGCCGTTCGGAATTTGAAAGCCACTGAACAAAACCGTTTTTGCCATGATACCGCCGTGGAAAATATTGCCATAATTGTCAAAGGAAGTTTTGCCTTCCAGCAACGGATAATTGACAATGGGTACATTCACGGTTGGAAAATCAACCGTCAGCCGGTTGTCAAAGTACATATAAAGTGCTGTGGCTTCAACGGTGGGAATGTATTTGTTCCAGACACTTTTTTTCTGAAGATTCAGCTTTTCAACTTCAAGATTTTTATTTTTTAGCGAACTGCTTTTTTCAATGGCTTTGGTAATGGCATCCTCCAGTGAAGTAGACACTTCAATCTGGGCATGAGCCTGGAAAAACAGGAATAGCGAAACGAAGGAAAGGAGTATGTTTTTTTTCATCTTATTTCTTTATTTCGAGGTTATCGTATATTTTTAAGAAAGTCTCCCGGACAATGCGGAGTTCATCCGGATCGATGCCCTTTACCGCTTCATTCACGGTAGCATCGACTACTTTCATAACCGTATTTTCAATAGATTTCCCTTTGTCGGTCAGGAAAATCAGGTTCAGGCGACGGTCTTTGGCGTCCGGTTTGCGGGTCACCAATCCTTCTTTTTCAAGATTGTCCACTAAACGGGTAATGCTTGGTTTATCCCTATAGGTTTCATCGGCAAGTACCTGCTGGGAACAACCGTCATTTTTCCAGAGTACTGCCAGTATGGACCATTTCTCTTTTGTTAAACCAATATTGTTAGCCTTGAAATTATTCAGCAAAGCCCGGTTAAAAGCCGACTGTATTCTTCCGGATAATATATTGTATAAATTTTCAGTTGTAAAAATAGTTTCCATGACAATAGTTGTTTAAACAACTACAAAAGTAGCGACTTTTACCGGCTAATTCCTTATTTTTCTTGTTATTAACATTTTTTTATAAGAAATATGTTCCTATAAATGTAAGATATATTTTTCTAAAAACGATTCCTGAATTGTGATTTTTTGGTTAATAATCACAGATTTAATCGCATTTTGAATGGTGTTGTTGTGAAGATGCTGACTGTAACAGCGGATTAAAAAAGGCATGAAGTTATCCTCCATGCCTTTTTTTGATTTTGCGGGTGTGCCGGAATTTATTTTTTCAGGCTTAATTGGTAAATGTCTGCCTGTAGTTTGTCGGTGTCATTGTCTTCACATAACAGGAAGGTAATATCATCAGCCGACTGGCGGTAAACGGTTAAACCTTCAAACTTATGCGTGTCGGTGATTTTTCGGGTAAAATCAACTTTCATCTTTTCAATATCAATACAGCCGATAACGCTTCCCAAAACGGCACCGTCATTATAGGTTGAGGTCGTGTTTTCGGCGGCTGCCAAAAAGTATAGCTTATCATTCACGTGTACAGCATCGGTAAATCCGGTACGGACACCTTTAATTTTAGGTAATTTCAATTCGCTGAAAATAATGCTGAAATCATCGATAAGGTTTTTGCCCTGGATGGTAAAAACGATATTTTTCCCGGAACTTCCGTTGCCGCGGTTAAAAAAGTACCAGCTTTCCCCGGTATAGGCAACTCCTTCAATATTGAAATTTTCCGGACTGATGGCGGCAAAACTTTGCATGGCCAGATACAGATCGGAAAGATCGGTTTCGGAAATGACTTCCTTTGTTTTAGCATTAACTTTTACCATTTTGTTTCGGTTTTGTGTCGAACCGGAACCAAAAAGATAAAGCGTGTCCGCATAGGACGTTATTGCTTCAAAATCTGGTTTGATTTTTTTAGCAATGTTCTCAGCCGGATTATCCGCTAACGGATGGCGTTTCAGCTCGGAAGATTTCAGTTGGTATTCATATAAATAAGAACTGTTGTCGCTGATGATGTTTAACGTATTGTCCTTAAAAAACAAACCGGATGCCGAACCTACTCCGATAATTTGAAAGAGTAATTCCAATGTGAATCTATTCATGATTTTGCTGTTGAATTTGCTGTGTTCAAAGTACTGCAATATTTCCAGAATAAGGAAAAAAGTCGCCTGAAATTACAGCAGTCGGATTAAAAATATTCTTATTTTTATAGAAATGTAAAAGTCCAGTGCTATGAAGAATATTAAATGTGATGATTTTAGAGTGGATAAAAAAATAAAATTATCCGATATACCCACGGTGTACAATGTTGATACTTCAGAGAAAAAGAAGTCGAAAGCATTGGAAAAAACAAGGGAAAAGCTAAGCAGGCTCCAGGATAAAATGTATGCCCATAACCGTTATGGTGTGCTGATCTGTCTGCAGGGAATGGATACTTCGGGAAAAGACAGCCTGATCCGTGAGGTTTTTAAGGAATTTAATTCCCGCGGTGTAGTGGTGCATAGTTTTAAAACGCCAAATTCCACAGAACTGGAACACGACTATTTATGGCGCCATTATTTAGCACTTCCGGAAAAAGGCAAGTTTTCGGTTTTTAACAGAACGCATTATGAGAATGTACTGGTCACAAGAGTGCATCCTGAATACATACTCAATGAAAATTTACCGGGTATTGAAAGGGTGGAAGACATCCCGGAAGATTTTTGGGAAGACCGCTATGAGCAGATCAATAATTTTGAAAAGCATATTACCCGGAACGGGATTATTGTCCTGAAATTCTACCTGCATCTGAGTAAGGAAGAACAGCGCCTGCGATTGTTAAGACGCCTGAATATTGAAGACCACAATTGGAAATTTTCCCCCGGAGATTTAAAAGAAAGGGCTTTGTGGGAGCAATATCAGGAATATTATGAAGAAGTTATCAATAATACTTCCAAAAAGCATGCGCCCTGGTATGTCGTTCCAGCAGATAATAAAGAAACCTGCCGTTATATCGTTGCCAAAACAATATTGGATGAAATGGAGAAATATACCGATATCAAAGAACCGGAGCTGGATCCTGAAATTAAAAAGAATATAGCCGTTTATATTGAACAGCTGGGAAAAGAATAAATAAAAAAAACGCCTTACTTATAAGGCGTTTTTTTTATTTATTTTACGGCTTCAAACTTCGCCAGCGGTGCCATTCGGGCACGGTTGAGCTGCAGGGTTTTACCGTTATGATTGTAGTTGTCTACCGTTTGTAAGGCTTTTAAAAATTCACTTTCTGTTGTCATGTCTTCACAAGCCATAAGCGTACCCATTAAATGGGAAAGCGAGATACGGCTTCCTTCTTTCAATTCATAGGTTCCGCCAAAGCCATTACATCCGCTGAATCCGGAAACACGATGATCCTCTTTGTTCAGTTGCAGGTAAATGTCTTTACCGTTTTTTGTTGTGGTTACGGGTTTACCCATTAATTCGGTCAGTTTCCATTTCGTGCCTTCTAAGGCAACGGCTGT